>NZ_BBLT01000002.1:0-300000 GCF_000775915.1 Sporocytophaga myxococcoides | reverse complement strand
GTAAAGAACCAGTTTGTAAAGGAACGCTATTTCTTCCAGATAACAAGACTTCACTTTTTCAATTCGGATTTTGGCGAATGCGCTCTTTACTTTGAAGACCATAAAGACTCCTTTATTGTTAATCCGAGTATGAAGTACAGGTCCATGTGCTATGCAGCAGGTGCATACAGAAAACTTGATCGCCCTGCCGATGCCAACTATCTATATTCCGTTGCATATGACCAATGGGATCCGATAAAGGAAACCGCCTTTATGAGTTTCATGCCAACCGATGAATCAGACTGGAAAGGCTCCCTGGCCCTTGCTAAAAATAAAAGACAAGCTGCCGCTCTCTGGCACTTACTTGGTATTAAGCAAGACGCTTTAAGAGCCATGAAGATGATTTATAATCTTGATCCGAAGTCTGACTTGCTGGAGCTACTTTTGGCAAGGGCAATCAACATCGAAGAAGAAAAAATTTTACCTACCTCTATCTACTCCCTTGATTCTACAGGCTACAAAATCGTGGCATCCAAAATGGACAAGGATCTAATCAAATTTGTTACCGATCTTGCTAACGTAGGCAATACATCCAAACCATGGCTTTGGAACATATCTGCCGCTTACCTTAACATACTTGAAGGAGATACTAAAAAAGGTGACTCATTTCTAAAAACAGCATCCGGTCAAATTAAGAGCGATGATCAGATGGCTATGGACCAGATCGGTGTTATTCGTATTATTTCAAAAATCCAAACATATACCCCTAACGACAAGAATGAAGAAAATATAACACGAGAATTAAACTGGTTAAGAAATGCTCAAACCAATAATGAAAGACTTCGCAGTTCCAACGCATATTATTGGGCTATACGGCGGATGGCTGAGATCTATGATTTATGGGGAAACAAGGTGGTCTCATATAGCTTGGACCAATCGAGAACTTCAGAATATCTAAGAGATAATGATTTTTTGGAAAAGATGATTTCCTACCTTAACAAGGCTGTCAAAACACCTTTCGACAGCCTTGTTCAAAAAACATATGGACATAATGTAAATGTCCTTTATGACATGCAGGGAGTAAACATACTTTACAAGGATTATAACTTTGAAGAGGCTAAAAAGAAATTCACAATGGCAGGTTCAAAATATCTGGAATCTGATCCATTTACAATAAGACTTAAGGATTGCAGGGATTGCGATCAGGCAGAATATGATGGTTCATATGACAACCTCAAATTTATCAATGAAATGATTGATCTGGAGCAAAAAGTCAAATCCAACCCTGTTAATGCATTTGATATTTATTTTAAGCTGGCCAATGGGTATTACAATATGACTTATTTCGGAAATTGCAGAAATATGTATATCAATGGCACCTTTGATGTGGGCTTAATGTATTTTTATTGGGATTCAGAAAAAGATATTATAAATAACAATAAAAACATATTTGATTGCTCAAAGGCAGAAGAATATTATATCAAAGCCATGAATGCCACTACCAATAAAGAACTTAAGGCCAAATGTGCTTTTATGGCTGCCAAGTGTGAGCAAAATGCATTCTTTATCTCCGGCTCATTAAAATACAACAAACAATTCATAGCTGGAAAATATTTTAAACTTTTAAAAGATCAGTATGCCACCACTCAATATTATAAAGAAATCATTAACGAATGCGGATATTTCAAAAGCTACCTTGAGAAGAAGTAATTATTAAGCTAATGGGTTTCATGATACATATTAATGATTTCCTACTTAATACCTAATCCAAAGATACACAGAGGATGTTCAACAAATTAAACACAAGCATCAGGATAAAGTGATAACTGCTGAACATGCTCTCTGTGTATACATGTATTATATCTATTAATTGGGGATAAAAAGTGTAAGAGTCTCCTTCAGGAATTTCTCACCTCTTTAATTTTAAATACCTTTTTACCAGCCGGTACTTCCCACTCTACCAGGTCCCCTTTTCTGTAACCGATAATAGCAGATCCCAGAGGAGCTAAAATTGAAAGCTTGTTTTCTTTCAGGTTTGCAACAGAAGGTGGAACGAGTTTAAATGTCATGCTCTTCTTTTCTTTCTCATCAAAAATCTCAACTTCAGAGTTTACTCTTATTACATCTTCAGGAAGATTTTCGCCTTCCAACACTTTAGCAGATCTCAACTCAGTACTAAGCTTCTTTAAACTATACTGAGAAAAATCTGAGGGTGTATTTTTGATAAGATTAGTAATAAGATCATAGTCTTGTCTGGATAAAACAATTTCCTTTTTCATAAATGTCTGTTAATTTAAATTAAAATGTTTAATCGAAGCAAATGAAAGGCCCCCTGCTTTCTGAAAGTATAAATCATAAAGTGAACTGTATTTGCCTCTGATATCCTTTTTGTATATGGAATATGGCTCTACTTGCCATGTTTCAGTATATCCACCGAGTTTCATAAATTCAAAGCAACCATTTAACAATTCTTCTCTTACCTCATATTTATCAGAAATGACATGTTTAGCATTCATTGGCTTGAAATAAACTCCTGAATTAAGAAACCAGGCAGAGATTCCCAGAGCAAAGGATTTATAAAGATCAAATCCTGACTCTACTGTTCCTTCTGCAATAATTTTAACCTCTTCATCCAGCTTATGCATCCTTAAGATCTTACTTGCAGAGACATAGAAGTCATCCTGATCTTTACCTTCATTTGCTGGATGAACCTGAAAAGATTTATAAAATTCAGCAGAAAGAGTGATAAAGTCCGGAATAGTTATTGACTTATTTATCTCACTGCAGAGGTCTGACAAACAACCTCTGTTGTATTTTGAGAGTTTAATACCTACAGGCTTTCCCATCGTGATACGTCTGATCTTCCAGACAAAACTCAGCAAATCTCTAATACAATCAACTCGATTTCCTTCATTGAAGAAGCCTGTTATCATTAGGGAAAGATCAATCTCTATCATCTTAACGCCGGGCTTCATGGCATTTTGAAGAAACAATTTCTCATTAAATCTTTCATTTAACATGAAAGGACCATTACTTTTTATCTCCAGCACAATGTCATTCTTATCAAATGTGTGATGGGAATCATGGTTATTCGCTTCTAATTGAAAGTAAAAACTACTATTCCGGAAATGGATAACATTCATAAAGTATGGCTGCATGCACTGACTACTTCCGATATGTACTCTTAAATCTCCCTTGGGCATTTCAGGACGATGCCCCGCAACTATCATAAATTCATCAGGCATGTAATCCGAATTTTTAATTGCAGAAGGGTCTGAAGCAGCAATAACGGACACATTCCTTATCTTGAGACAGGAAAGCCAGTAATACTTATTCCTTTTATCAGAAAGCAGCCGGAATGCTAAAGCTTTAATACTATGGCTCAACCAGTCTGAATTCCTAACAATTTTTTCATGAATAACAGCCTTCCTAAAATACCAGCTTTCAGACGAGATCACTCTCTGCAACACAAGAACAGATACAGTTAACAGAACACTGATAATAATAAGTACATCACTTGCAATATAGATAGCAATAAAAATTGTTATTGCTGTGAGGAATATGGCCGCCAGGAAAATTATTTTTTCTACTGGCTCAAGAAATATTTTTTTTATCATAGCTAAAGACGAATAATTAATAACAGAAACAGGAACTCAAAAGAAGTAACTGAATTCCCCGAACCCTTTAAATAAAAAAAGAATGGGTCGGGGATTAATTAATAAAGTCTTTAGAAGGAAGGGATAGAAGACTGTTACATATAAAGGTCCCATAACATACTGAATCTGCAGGGAGAGCAAAGCCCTGCCTGGTAGTAAGTTGTTGCAGATTATATGTTATAAAAAGATTTCCCATTATTAATCAAATCTACTAGATATAATTAACAATGGCACACTGTATTTTTACCTATACATCATCCATGAAAACACGGAACAATAAAATAAAATCGTCGCTAATATATCCTAGATCTCTAATTTCGAGAGCGAATATGAGTTAACAAGGTTTCATAATTAAAATAAGGAAATTCAATAAATCATTTTATGGTTAAACATGAGCAAGCAACAAAAGAATATACAAAGGAAAAAGAACAGGTTTAGGCTTTAAAGCCCAAACCTATTCTTAATGAATATGAACTATTAAATTCTATTATTCTTTTATCAGCTTTTGCTGATGGCGCAATTGACCATTTGGAGTGTAAAACTGAATGGTATAAAATCCTGCGTTTAATGATTCTACGTTTATTGCAGAGTTTGAAACGCCTTCTATACAATTTTGCCCGACAGCATTCACTATTTTATACTGATAGTTAACATCTCCATCCAGATAAATTATATTTTTGACCGGATTTGGATAAACTTTTACTCCTGCATCTAAAGGATTCCCTATTGATGTAGGTACGCTGAATACTTTAAATGTACAAGTTGAGTAGTTATTTAAGTCATCAACAGCTGTAATGGTTATAGTCATTCCATCTATCACTTTTTTACCAGCTGCAGGTGTCTGACTCACACTCGGATTGTCGTCACGATTATCAACCACTTCCACTAATTCAAGGAAGTTTGGCAATACGCTTTCTCCTGTTATTTGATCAGAAGGACAGGCTAAGAATGTTGGGCCTTCTGAATCTGTTAATGTTTTTACATTTTCCAGTTTATAAATGGAACCAATATTGCCTTTTTCATCTTCCTGGTACAGATAAATGGTATATGATGTACCCATTGCAAGACCAGTAATCGTTTTAGTGATAACTGTATTTACCTTATCAACTGGAATAGAACTGGCCTGGGTTGAATTCTGTCCTGAGCGTATAACGCTTTGTTTCGTTATAGTATTTGGTGTTCCTGCATAGATCGCATAGTATATTGTGCCTTTTTCTTTCGCTTTTACTTCAAGGTTAAATCCTTCATAAGCTAATTGCGACACTTTTGGATAGGACGCTTCCAATGGCAATACATTATGATCACCTCCAAACACCACATAGACAACCCCCTTGGACTGAGTATTCTCGCTACCTATTACTATATCTGCTTTGCCATCACCGTTAAAATCCTGACCTCCTCCAAGAGGGCGACCAATATTGGAAATAGATACTTCTTTAATTCTAAATCCTTTTGTTCCATCTAAATCAGCAAAATTAAACAATGCATCAAATCCGTTTTTTCTACCAAAAATTACAACTCCTTCTCCATTTGGACCAAAAGTTATAATATCGTTTATTCCATCTAAATTAAGATCACCTGCAGGAGCGAATGGTGAATAAGTACCTGGCAGTTCAAAACCATTGACCCCATTTAATGTATTGGCTCTTGTTAACACTGCAGGAAAAGGTTTGGATGATCCCATTATCACACTGTTATCTGAAAAGAAATCATCAATACCATCACCATTTACATCTCCAACCTTACCTACCCACTTCAAAAATCCACTGCCATAATTTTCAATGGCAAACCCATTGGTTCCATCTAATGTATTGATATTTATCAACGCAGGAAAAGGAGCTGGTCTGCCAAATACCACATGAGTTAGCTTGGCATCTTCTGTTATACTATTTGCCCAATTTCCTATAATGATATCATCATAGCCATCGTTATTAATATCACCGGCAGAACCAACATGATAAGAAGGCCTGGATGTATTATTAGCAGCGGACACCTTAAAGCCATTGATTCCATCAACATAAGTTGAAGTAACAGTAGCAGGGAAGTTTCCATTTTTACCAAAAATCACCCAGGTTTGCCCACTCCAATGTGCCTGCCCTAGAATGATATCACTAATGCCGTCGCCATTCACATCACCAGCACCCGTTATTTCATTGATACCGCTTTGATCTATGATAAACCCATTCGTGCCATTAATATCGATAGCAATTATTGATGCCGGAAATCTACTTTTTTTACCATACAGGATAATGTGTTTGCTACCCTCTGACCCAATGACAATGTCATCAATTCCATCATTATTAACATCTCCTAATCCTTTTACAACCCTTCCTCTTCTTTCATCTACTGCGATTCCTTGCACAATAAACCCATTGGTACCATCAAGAGAGCTAAGATCAAAAGTAGAAGCAAATGGTTTATTTGAACCGAATATAATATAAGCTGTACCTCCTAACTTAAACCCAGTGTTGTTTTGCTCCTGAGAACCAATTGCTATATCATCAAATCCGTCTCCATTCAGGTCTCCAATAAAATCTAAATCTGATCCAATTCTATCTCCAGTGTTAAGTGCAGGTACGGCAAATCCGTTTGCGCCATTTAAACTATTGACGTCCAATATGGCTGGATAATTTTGAGCATAAATAGTGCTTGAAATAAATAAGCAGCAAAGTACACCACCAAAGGCTTTAAAATGTTTTAAAAACATAATGAACTAAAATTTTAATACGTAATGCAAGATACGAAATCACCAAGGGCATTCAAATCAGTGCATCTATGTAGGTATAGCTATTTACCTTTAAAATCAACGCCTGTACGAAAGTTTAATATGCCTAAGCTTCAGCAAGGTACAAACCAAACTAACTGTATCAGACAAAAAAAATCAATATTTTAACAATCCACGTCAATTAACAAACATTGTAAATACTGTCATGAATACCTGTTATGAATTGATATCCGTATTTTAATTAGGTTTTCAGAATTATTTCCAAAAATTACTGAGAACCAAACGATCTTGCTTTCATTAAAGGAAAAGGGAGAACTTTGACATCCTCCCTTTTTTAATCTTGTGGCGTTTAAATTTATTCTTTAACAATTTTTTGAATATTAATGCCACCGGACTGACTAGCCACTTTGAGAATATATATTCCGGAAGGGACATTTTCAATTGCAACATTTCCCTTTCCCCCTGAAATTGTTGTAGATAAAACCAAATGATTATTCATATCAAACAAATAGACCTGCATATCTTCTTTGCTTACCCCTTCAATATTCAGAATATTTTTACATGGATTAGGATAAGCAGCCATCTGAAACCCGGAATTCCGGGAAGGTTGCCCTGATGAAGTCACTTCACCATCGACTTCATAAACAGTTCTGTACTTAAAGTTTATTCCTGTTGATTGAAAGTCTGTAGAGCCAACTTCCTTACCTTCATATATTGTTTCTGTCAATGCGCCATTTGAATTATAGGTATTGGTAGTCAATTCAGAAGATATAAACTTCCATTTATTGTTAAACCAAACTTCATAAGAATAACCTGTATTATTCCCTTTAATATCAACAGGAAAAGAAATCCTCGAAAATAACACAGGCCCTGAACCATAGTCTGCCTGTTGTATCATAAAGGTATTACCCTGAGCATCTTTTGTGTGTACCTCGTCAAATGAATAAGACCAGGTTTTCGTCTTAGAATCATATACCTCTACCCATCCAATTTTGATACCCTCACTAACTGTTGTATAAGTAGTCCTTTGGTCATCGCCGAAAACATTTCGTTCTTCAATTATTCCAGAAGAAAACCTTTCCCTCTCAAAATCTGTCCAAACCATATTTGAGTATTTTTTTATTAATTGCTTTGATCCAGATTCCCAGTTATACTTCTCCACGATATCGGGATACTCAAGTGTACTATTAGAAGTCGAATAAACGGTTTGTTCTTTCCACCCCCAACTTACCCCATCACTTGAGCCAAAGCTCTCAAACCTTACAAGATAACCCTTTAGATCATATGTTCGAATTTCCTTATTTGAAGCAACAAAAACATTATTGACATATCGGTAAGCAATATTTCCAGTCTCTTTTCCCTGGTCATTATAGGAATAACTTTTCTTAGAAGAAGTATCTCCTTGAGAATTAAAGTATAGCTCTGATATCAGATTATTGTTAGCATCGTATTCAAATTCAGAAACACCAGTATACTCCCATGTATTAAAAGTATAGTTCCAGCTATAATAATTCGCCTTTTTAGGTTGCCCATCAATTGTCGTAGCTATTCCAGCTTTAGCATCTTCTCTTTGCAAGGCCAATAATAGCAAAAGCAAGGGCAATAGTAGATTTTTCATTTTTATAAAAAGTTTGTTTTAAAAAGATATAATTAAAATATTCTTAAGTGTAATTAAAAGCGAATAGAGCCAGCATGAAATTAGAATGTGCCATTTACTCTCTCTCTTATTTATCAATTGCCTTAATAAGTTCCACTTTCTCACTTTCAAATTCAGGGCCTGTGTAAGAATGCAAAAAATCCTCGATTTGCTCCGAAGATTATTCACCCTGAAAATTTAAATACTGGACTTCTTAGTTCTACTTCTGTTCCTTAAAGGTTATAATAAAACTGAATTCCGCATATATCCTCACATTCTGCATTGTCCTCTTTCATTTCTGATTCTGGACAACACTCATATCTGAATAAACGACTTAAGGGATCATAATCAAATGTGACTGTTTCTCCCATTCTATAATTTATGTCAAATTTTTTATTCACTATAAAACTATCTTGTCTGAATTCAACCTCCTTAAGAAAGTCTGAATAACATGTAGTACAAGACTTCCCTCCTCCTGTAATTATATAACGATTTTTTCCAAGTCCATAAACTCCACCAACAGGTAATTCATTATACAGAATATCATAATAAACCGAATCTTTTGTTTTATGAAACATCCAAATTGTGTACGATTGAAAAGTCCCTCCGCTATTTTCAAAAACATTTAACACTCCTGCCTGCTGATCCTCTGAAAACACAACTGCTTCCAGTGTTTTCAATTGCTCTGTATTTAATAAATTACCATGTAACAATTGGTCAAGATCGATCATTAATGAATTTTTATAAAAGGTCCATTTACTTCCATCTTCATCCTCTGAGTAGTTTAAATCTTCCATTTGTTTAACACAATGATTAATTTTATCTATTAAAAGTAGAACAGGGTCTGGCTTTCTTGTTAAGGAGTCCAGAGATATTTTTTTTAGAGAAACAGAGTCCTTTCTAACAGAATCATTTTCAATATTGCCATCTGACTTTTCCGAAACATTTTCTGTACACGAAAAAAGTGTAACTGCAATAAGGCAAAAAATAAGTCTCATTCTGAAATTAATAAGTTATTAAGAATACATTTTCAATTGTAGTTCCACAAAAAAAGCCCCGGAGTAAAACTCCAGGGCTTCATTGTTAAAACTTAAGAATTTATCACTTACTACTTATTACTTATTCTTGTTAGAATCAACTTCTTCGTAATCTACATCAGTAACTCCTCCTGTATCAGTCGGGCCTTGTCCGGCAGCACTGCCACCAGCTTCAGGACCAGCTCCCTGAGTTGCACTGTACATTTCCTGAGAAGCAGCTTCCCATGCTTTATTCAATGATGCAAGGGCAGTATCTATTGCCTCTACATTTCTTGATCCATGAGCTGTTTTAAGCTCTGCAAGGGCACTTTCTATAGCAGATTTATTTCCTGCAGAAAGCTTATCTCCATAATCTTTCAGTTGTTTCTCAGTCTGGAAGATCAATGAATCAGCAGCATTGATTTTCTCTGCGCTTTCTTTTTCTTTCTTATCTGCTTCTTCGTTTGCTTTAGCCTCGGCTTTCATCTTTTCTATCTCAGCATCTGTTAAACCTGAAGAAGCTTCAATTCTGATCTTTTGCTCTTTGCCTGTGCCTCTATCCTTAGCAGATACGTGAAGAATACCATTTGCATCGATATCGAATGTTACTTCAATTTGAGGAACTCCTCTTGGCGCTGGTGGTATTCCGTCAAGATGGAAACGTCCGATGGTTCTGTTGTCTCTTGACATTGGCCTTTCACCCTGCAATACGTGTATTTCTACAGAAGGCTGACTGTCTGAAGCTGTAGAGAATACTTCGGATTTCTTTGACGGAATTGTAGTGTTTGCCTCTATCAGTTTAGTGAACACACCTCCCATTGTCTCTATACCAAGAGAAAGAGGAGTAACATCAAGAAGAAGAACGTCTTTTACTTCACCTGTCAATACACCACCTTGAATTGCTGCACCTACTGCAACCACCTCATCCGGGTTAACTCCTTTAGAAGGTTTCTTTCCGAAGAATTTTTCAACTTCTTCCTGAATTCTAGGAATTCTGGTAGAACCTCCTACTAGGATTACTTCATTAATTTTATCTACTGAAAGACCAGCATCTTTAAGCGCTTTTTTGCAAGGCTCTAAAGTTCTCTTAATAAGAGAATCTGCAAGCTGCTCAAATTTTGCTCTTGTTAATTGTCTAACAAGGTGTTTAGGAACACCGTCAACTGGCATAATGTAAGGCAAGTTGATTTCAGTAGAAGTAGAGCTTGAAAGTTCAACTTTAGCTTTCTCTGCTGCTTCCTTTAATCTTTGAAGCGCCATTGGGTCTTTTCTAAGATCCAAGCCTTCGTCTTTTTTAAATTCTTCTGCCAACCAATCTATGATCACCTGGTCGAAGTCATCACCACCAAGGTGTGTATCACCGTTAGTAGATTTTACTTCAAATACGCCATCACCTAATTCAAGAATGGAGATATCGAAAGTACCGCCCCCAAGGTCAAATACTGCGATAACCATATCCTGATGTTTTTTATCAAGGCCATAGGCAAGTGCTGCTGCTGTAGGTTCGTTGATGATACGTTTTACTTCAAGACCAGCAATCTGACCTGCTTCTTTAGTTGCCTGTCTTTCTGCATCGTTAAAATATGCTGGTACAGTAATTACGGCTTCTTTAACTTCCTGACCCAGATAATCTTCTGCCGTAGTTTTCATTTTCTGAAGGATCATCGCTGAAAGCTCCTGAGGAGTATAATGTCTGTCTCCTATTTTTACTCTTGGAGTATCATTAGGTCCTTTTTCAACAGTATAAGTAACATTTGAAGCTTCTTTAGTTACTTCAGAATATTTCTTACCCATGAATCTTTTGATAGACATAATGGTATTCCTCGGATTGATAATCGCCTGACGCTTTGCAGGATCTCCGACTTTTCTTTCCCCATTGTCAAGGAAAGCAACAATAGATGGAGTTGTTCTCCTACCTTCGCTGTTGGCAATTACAACCGGTTCATTTCCCTCCATAACAGACACGCAGGAGTTCGTTGTACCTAAGTCTATACCAATAATTTTTCCCATAAATAAATATTTTAAAAGGTTGTTAATTTTCTCTGTTGCTTCTTCCTATAACAATGGTTATGCCAACAGGAATTCCGAACTGACAATATGCCATTCTGACATAATCCCGAAAAAATGGAAAGAAAAAGATGAAAAATAGGCAAAGAATAAGTCCTTTGCCTGACAAAAAGCTTATTGATTATTTTATTGCTGCAGTGGGAGTTGAGATCGGCGCAGGAACAAAATCGACCTGAATATCGTGTACTTTTTCATTTCCTAATTTTTTCATAGTTATTAAAACTTCAGGTGTCTGCCATATTGCATTTTTATTGGTAACAGTTTTGGGTTCACCATTTCTCTGAGTTAAAAAAACTTTTAATTCGTCAAAGTATTGAGCCTGTGACTGCTGGTCTTCCGGATACACATTAAGCTGTATCTTATTTATCTTCAAATCTTTGCCGTAAAAATAGGAGACTTCAGCCTCTTCAAGTTCATTGACCTCAAAAAGATAGTCAAGATAAGTCTTTTCCGTTGAATCTCTTTGGGTATCCGATTCTAAAGCACTGACCTCCTCTTTGGTCATACCAAAAGTTACTCCTCTGAATACTCCGCTGTCTGCTTTAAGGATTTTTATCATTTCTGTTCTCAGCGTATCAATACCAGATACAATTGTATCTGTGTCTGCTGACTGTTCGCTCACTTGTTCCTCCTTCTGAGATTTATCTTCTGAGCAGGAAAAAAGACAAGCAAAGACTACCAATATCCCTGCAATACTTCTATAATTCATTTTCTATAAATTAAATACCCTAACTATTAATACACTGCTATATTAATAAAACTTTGCCAACCGTTAAAGTTTTTGAACGTTAATGAACTAAATCGGACAAATTTTATCATTCAATGAAATTGACTATCTTTAACCAATATGTGACTTTTTTTAACTCAATGAAATCAGAACGCTTTTTGTTTATTATTCTTTTATTTCTCTTTTCCTGCAATCTTAAACAAGACCATGACCTGGAACCAGATTGGAATGCCCAGATTTTGGGACCATTGGTTAAAGAGGATCTCAGTATAAATGAAGTTCCGGACATAGACAGTTTTGCATATGTAAACGCTTTCAGTCTGGAAAAAGACTTTGGGATTACTCAGAAAGAACCGATAAAAATAAAAGATGTACCTGAAATCGGCCCTTTAAGTCTTCCTCCTAACCACCTTGATTTGACAGAGACTTTTAAATCTGCCGAGGTAGAATCAGGAGAGATTTATTTTGTACTTACCAACAACCTTCCCTTTGATGTAAAACCAGGGGTTATTGTTAAAATAAGCCAGAGTGGTGACCCTCTTGATGATCCTCTTGTAAACCATGAACTACCTTTGGGGCTTCCTGGTAATGGAGGTGTTTACAAAATGCCTGCTCTCAATCTGAATAATAAAATATTACTTCCGGAGTTGGATCTGCAGATTCTCAACTTTGCAACCCAAAAAAGCACAAACTCAGAAGATCTTGACCCTTCCAAAGAATTTAAAATAGAAGTCTACATTGATAAATTGAAGTTCAAATCGATCACTTTGTCGCAGGGCAATACATTCAATGTAGAAGAAACGGTAGATTTAAACCTAAAGGGAACAGATATCAATGCTCAATCCCTTTCCGGAAAGTTATATACTTTTGCCAACAATGGCATGCCTTTAAAATTCAGTCTTCAGTTGTACTTCCTCGATGGCTCTTATACAGTCCTGGACTCCCTGTTCAACACCGATCCAACTATTCAGGAACCTGAGATCGCAAATGGTGTAACTGTAACACCGAAAGAAACCAAAATAACGACCGAACTCAACGAAGCTAAAGCCAATAAAATAATCAACGCAGAATTCCTTCGAATTAGATTCAATGCTGCCAATCCTCCTGATGTAACCATCAACAAGGATAATCTTTTGAAATTTCAGCTCACTGGGGATCTAGACGTTGCAATAAAAAAATAATTTTCATGAGAAATATTTTAACAGCACTGTTCATTTTTTCAACAGGAATATTTGCTTCAGCTCAAAATAATATGGGCACGAGGTATTGCAACTACAATGACCTGAATGCTTCCAAATATTCTCCATCCGAGTTGGATCTAGGAAACAAGCATGCACAGATTGGCATCAATAGTTATATCTGGATGGGCAATACAACTTTTGATTATAAGACAGCCAAAGAAATTTATCAAAAAGGATTAATACAGAATCAGGATGTCAATAAAATTTTATCGAAACTGAATAAGGAAAACCTTTTTGGGGCAGGGCTAGATTTTCAGTTATTGGGAGTGGCAGTCCAATTTAAGACTAAATCCGAAAAAAAGTTGGCGTTTTCTCTGGGGGTAAATGAAAGATCTGGTACAAGTTTTTTATTTGGTGAGAACTTTTTGAAGCTTGCTTTAAAAGGGAACAAGCAATTTGCCGGACAACGTGTGGACCTGGGGCCTGCTAGTTTAAATGTGAACTACCTGAGAGAGTATGCAGTTGGTGCTGCTATTCCAGTTATCGGAAAAGAAGATGGATTTGGAATAAGAGCCGGGGTTCGGTTAAAATATCTGGCTGGTATTGGCTCCATATATATGCGTCCTGCAAATGGGTCAATGTATACAGATCCTGAAGGACGTTTTATAGATTTTGATTTTAACTATAAGATACAGACTTCAGGAATTGATAATATCAATCTTTGGAACTCTAATGGAAAAGGCTATGGAGCAGATGCAGGTCTAACTGTTTTTCTCAATAAATACCTTCAATTTACCACAAGCATATTAGACATCGGAGCTGTAAAATACGATAAAGAAGTTACAACCTATGAACGCTCAGGGCAGGTAAAATATGAAGGATTGATCATTAGCAGATTTTTCGGAAGTCAGAAATACAGCACTGATACACTGGCCCAGATTTTTGATCCGATAAAAACCAAAGGTGGTTCATATAAAACACCATTAAGTACGAGACTTGTGATTGAAGGAAAAATCAAAACCCCAAGAACATCCAAAAAAGATGATCAGACTTATAATTCCAATACCATCTTCTTTACTTATATTCAGGGGTTTCAGAATCTTCCTGGCTCTACAACAAAGTCCTTTTTCAGCATAGGTTACAATCATGACTTTCATAGAGTATTTAATGGAGGGGTTCTACTTTCCGCTGGTGGTTATAATAAAAAAGCTGTAGGTGCTTTTTTCAGCTTTAAAATAGGACAAAGTTTTAAGTGGGGATTTAGTTCGGATAACCTTACCGGCTTTATTTTTCCTCAGCATGGAAAAGGAGCAGATTTTGCCACTAATATTTCAGTTGCCTTTTAGGGAGTCTTAGGCAACTGATCCTGGTTTCTCTTTGATCGCAAGCTGACCGCAGGCGGCATCTATGTCTTTGCCCCTGCTTCTGCGAACATTCACCGTAACACCTTTAGCTTCCAGAAATGCTCTGAATTTTTCAATTCTATCTTCTTTAGCATTCACATATGAAGCTTCCGCAATCGGGTTGTATTCTATAATATTGATTTTACAAGGTATGATTTTACTGAATTCATATAGTTCCCGGGCATCCTCAATCTTATCATTCACATCATGGAATACGATATATTCATAAGTAACCCGTGTGCCTGTTTTTTTGTAAAAATATCTTAACGCCTCTCCTAATGCTTCAAGACTATTTGTTTCGTTGATCGGCATGATCTCATTTCTCTTCACATCATTTGCAGCATGTAACGACAAAGCCAGGTTAAATTTCACCTCATCATCCGCAAGTTTTTTGATCATTTTGGCGACCCCTGCAGTAGAAAGTGTTATCCTTTTGGAAGCCATATTTAAGCCTTCCGGAGACGAGATCATTTCTATTCCCTTCAAAACATTGGCATAATTGAGCAAGGGTTCTCCCATTCCCATAAATACAATGTTTGTTAAAGGTGTATTATAATGTTCCTCTGCCAGCTGTCTTATCAAAACAACCTGATCATATATTTCTCCAGGCTCAAGATTTCTCTTCCTTTCCATATAACCTGTAGCGCAGAATTTACAGGTCAAAGAGCAACCTACCTGAGAAGAAACACAAGCAGTCATGCGATCATCAGCAGGAATCAGAACTCCTTCTACCAGATTACCATCAAAAAGTCTGAAACCTACTTTAATGGTCTTATCCGAACTCACCTGCTTTTGAGCAATTGTAACCTTCTGAAAAGCAAAACTTTCTTTTAAAAGATCACGTGTTTTAATAGATAGGTTTGTCATTTCATCAAAAGATGACGCGCTTTTATTCCAAATCCATTCATAAATCTGTTTTGCCCGAAATCCCTTTTCTCCCTTCTCTTCCAGAAAGTTTTTCAGATCCTGAATAGTTTGCTTGCGAATGTCTTTTAAAACCTGAGTGCTCATGGTACAAAGGTACAAATTATCCCTTTAATTAACTGATCCAAGCTAAAACATATATGGACGATATAAAATTCACATCGAAATTCTGAACAGTTATATCAAAGAATCCGTTAAAGTCGTGTTTTTTCAGAGAATTGAATAGGATTTTTTTTTACTTTTGTATTACCAAAATAAGTTCGTATGAAAAAAGCATTACTTTTCCTCGCATTTTTATGTTGCGTATCTGCTTCATTGGCACAGGTAACGCTGGGAGTTTATTATTTCCCGTCCAAAACTGGAATTCTGACCAACAATTATGACCCTCAATACGATAGCAAAAATACATTTGCAGGTGGAGCGGGTATGAATGTGGACTTTAGGCTGGACAGAGCTACAATATTTCAAACAGGCTTATTTTATGCCTCTCATAATCAAAAATTTACTTCTGAGCTTCAATATCATCCCACTGATACAGCGACTATATTAAAAGGTAAAAGGAGACTTGATTATATCAAAGTTCCCTTATTCCTTCGTGTTTCTCATAAATTAACTAAAAAAACTGATTTTGTAATTTATGGTGGTCCTCAGCTGGGATATCTTATAAAAGGTGCAGGAGGAAATGTTATCTACACTCGTAGAGAAGAAGACCCTAATCTGACAGCATTCTACGACCTTCCACCCTCTAAGAATGAATATTACAACAAATTTATCATTGATGCAGCTATTGGAGCCGGATTAGATGTTTACCTGTCTCAGCATTTTACTTTTAACACAAGTTTAAAGTTTGACTTCGGTATTACCAATACTTTAAATAAAAAAGCTAAAACCAATGCTGATATCCCTGTAACCTACTACGATAACTACAAGCAATTCTACCATAACTATACATTCGCTCTATTGCTTGGAGTAACTTATCATTTCGGAAATGACCATCTGTTGTCCCCAACAATGAGAGGTAGAAGATAATTTGAAAGGCGATCCTTCATTTCAAAAGCCGGAATTCAAACTATTGAATTCCGGCTTTTGCCATTTTTACTGAAAAGAAAAATCCCCAACCACAAAATCAGGCCAAATTGTCATTCAAAACTTCAAAAACAAAAACAAAAAAATGACATTTTTTCCTATTCTAGAAATTATGCACCAATGGACGAAAGTTTGATGTTTTGGATTTAGAATAAAAGTTACTTAACCTATGAACTTTAATAATTATACAATAAAAGCCCAGGAAGTCATTCAAAGGGCTACAGAAATAGCCGGAAGCCACCAGCAACAGGGGGTTGAATCCGGACACATTTTAAAGGCCATACTCGAATCTGATGAGAATATGATTGCCTTTCTTTTAAAGAAACTTAACGTTAATAAGAATCTTTTTGAAACCAAACTTGATGAAATCATCCGCTCTTATCCAAAAATGAGTGGAGGAAGTCCATTTCTTTCCAATGATGCTAATCAGGCTTTGGTAAAAGCAAGCTCTTTTTTGAAGGAATTTGGGGATCAATATGTAGCCGTTGAACACCTGCTACTTGGTATTCTGGCCGGAAGAGATAAAACGGCAACATTGATGAAAGATGCAGGCTTTACTGAAAAACATCTTAAAGTCGCTATTCATGAGCTAAGAGGTGGTTCAAAAGTAACCGACCAAAACGCGGAAGCAAAATACAGGTCTTTGGAAAGATACTCCAAAAACCTTAACGAACTTGCAAAAGCAGGTAAAATAGATCCTGTAATCGGAAGAGACGAAGAAATTAGAAGGGTTCTTCAGATACTTTCAAGAAGAACCAAAAACAACCCTGTTCTTCTTGGTGAACCAGGGGTTGGTAAAACTGCTATTGTGGAAGGATTAGCCCAGAGAATTGTCAATGGGGACGTTCCTGAAAATCTGAAATCAAAGACTGTTGTATCTCTCGACATGGGGCTCCTTGTTGCGGGAGCAAAATACAAAGGTGAATTTGAAGAAAGATTAAAATCAGTCATCAAGGAAGTAACGGATTCTGAAGGAGAAATCATTCTGTTTATTGATGAAATCCATACCTTGATTGGGGCAGGCGGAGGAGGTGAAGGAGCTATGGATGCTGCCAACTTACTAAAGCCCGCGCTTGCCAGAGGTGAGCTGCATGCAATTGGAGCAACTACCTTAAAAGAGTATCAAAAATATATAGAAAAAGATAAAGCTCTGGAAAGAAGGTTTCAGGCAGTGATGGTGGACGAACCGGACCTTCAGGATGCAATATCAATATTGAGAGGTATCAAGGAAAAATATGAAGTACACCACGGTGTACGGATAAAAGATGACGCTATTATTGCAGCCGTAGAACTTTCTAACAGATATATCTCTGATCGCTTTCTTCCAGACAAAGCAATTGACCTTATGGACGAGGCAGCTTCCAAGCTGAGGATAGAAATTGACTCTTTGCCGGAAGAACTCGACGAGGTACAAAGGAAAATAATGCAACTTGAAATTGAGCGTGAAGCTATCAGAAGGGAAAATGATAAAGAGAAAGAGGCTCAGCTTTCTAAGGACATTGCAGAGTTAACAGA
Organism: Sporocytophaga myxococcoides; assembly: GCF_000775915.1. Lineage (NCBI taxonomy): Bacteria > Pseudomonadati > Bacteroidota > Cytophagia > Cytophagales > Cytophagaceae > Sporocytophaga > Sporocytophaga myxococcoides. The sequence goes on along the minus strand of NZ_BBLT01000002.1, from coordinate 282,085 downwards.
TAAGCGAAATGAACTGAAAGCTCAATGGCAAAATGAGAAAACGCTTATAGAATCCATTCAGAAAGAAAAGGAAAATATTGAGAAATATAAAAACGAAGCAGAACAGGCCGAACGCTCCGGTGACTATGGAAGAGTGGCAGAAATAAGATACGGGAAAATAAAAGAGAGTGAAAAGAATCTACAGGATCTTCAAAAGCAGATTCAGGAAACTCAGGCAGGTGGAAGTTCTATGCTAAAAGAAGAAGTCACTGCTGAAGATATTGCAGAAGTAGTAGCCAAATGGACAGGAATTCCTGTAGCAAAAATGCTACAAAGCGACCGTGAGAAATTACTTCATCTCGAAGAAGAACTTGGGAAAAGAGTTGCGGGCCAGACTGAAGCTATTGAGGCTATTTCAGATGCAGTTAGAAGAAGCCGTGCAGGTTTGCAGGACCCAAAAAGACCAATTGGTTCTTTCATTTTCCTGGGAACGACAGGTGTAGGTAAAACAGAGTTAGCCAAGGCTTTAGCAGAATTCTTATTTAACGATGAAAATGCAATGGTCAGAATTGATATGTCCGAATATCAGGAAAGGCATTCTGTAAGCAGACTTATAGGAGCGCCTCCGGGATATGTGGGTTATGAAGAAGGAGGACAACTGACTGAAACTGTACGAAGAAAACCTTACTCTGTAGTGCTGCTTGATGAAATTGAAAAAGCGCATCCGGATGTATTTAACATTCTGCTTCAGGTGCTTGACGATGGAAGGCTCACTGATAACAAAGGACGTGTTGCCAATTTCAAAAACACAATTATCATAATGACCTCTAATATCGGAGCAAACCTTATTCAGGAAAATTTTGCCGAGATTAATGAGTACAACGAAGAAGAGGTTGTTGAAAGAACAAAGGTTGATGTTATCGAACAGCTGAAAAAATCCGTTCGTCCGGAATTCCTTAACAGGGTAGATGAGATCATTATGTTCAAACCTCTATCAAGAAGAGAAATCAGGAAAATTGTGGATATCCAATTCAAAGGTATTCAGAAAAGGCTTGAGGAAAGCGGTATAAGAATAGAAGCTTCACCTGAAGTATTGGAGAAACTTGGAGAATTGGGATTTGACCCTCAATTTGGAGCAAGACCACTAAAACGCGTGCTTCAACGCCATATTTTAAATGAACTCTCCAAAGAAATATTATCGGGAGTTATAAAGAAAGATGAAGTCGTAGGTATTACTCTTGATGAAAACGATAACATTCAATTCTTAAACCTTGAATCTATAAAAATTTAACTTGTTAAAATTCCTAAAAGGCTGCCCAAACACACAGGCAGCCTTTACTTTTTCCCTCTTTTTTAAGCTATTAAACCTTGATCCAGACTAAATCGTATAAAGTAATATAAAGATAAATCATTGGCGTTATGTCAGACTTTGTCCACTATTTCAGTTTGGGATTTATCAAAATAACCTATCTGGATTTATTTGTACATATCCTCTTTATAACAGCATTGTGCGGGGTTTATACCTTCAAATCTATCCGGCTCATTGCAACTTATATAGGGTGCTTTATTTTAGGATATCTTATTACATTCTTTTTATCAGCATTCGAAGTAATAAATATCCCTACGACATTGCTTTTTTACCTTCTTCCTTTAACAACAATTGTTGTTTCTATTTCCAACTTCTTTCTCAAAAAGAATGCTTTTACTAACAAATATTCACCACATAATTACAGATATTTTCTAGCTCTTGCCGGTGGGTTGCTTCATGGTCTGGATTTGCCTGTTGCCATTGAAACAGTTCTAAAATCCGATAATTTATTTCTTCCAATGCTTGGTTTCATTGTGGGTGTTTTATTTGCTTTGCTTTTGATAATTTCATTCTTGTTAATTACAGTATTTATTATCACCTATTTATTGAGAGTAAACATCAGAGAATGGAATTTAATATTATCAGGGGCCTGTGCAGGCATTTCAATTTACATTATATTGAATGCGCTTTTTTATTCTACTGCATTGAAATAAATATTTCAATACCCGAAATTTCCTTCTCCCAAAAAAATGAGTTAGAAGTTATATGTACCTAAAAATCAAACTAAATCTAAAAATCAAAATATACATTTTAGGCCTTTAAATGGAATTAATAATCATCATTTCCATATTTTTCATTTTCTTCCTTCTTCTTGTTTTTAAGGCCTCCATTACGTGCAGAGTTTAAAAAGTTAGACCATGCAAAAGGATTTAATAAACTTAATGTTGGGGCATAAAATCTATTTTCCACTCTTGCAGTTTGCTGCTGCATATAATAATTATGATTATTCTTACTATTCGCCTCTTGTGTATATAACATTCTCCTCATAACCTGCTCATTCAGGTTTTTATGCATATTGTCATAAGAATTATCATTAAGCTTGAGCGAGAGAAAAGCTTCTTTAAATATTTTTTCTGTAGGCCAGGGAAAAACTTCAACAGTAGGCAAAATGGATGTATCACCCAATAACTCAATAACAAGGCTCAATTTATTTGTGTCTTTTGGAACAATAAAAAACTTTTCCTTAAACCCTAATGATTTGATTACGATACTATCGCCCCCCAATGCAGGCATAGAAAAATATCCGAGATAGTTAGTGATGGTTCCCCTTCCGGATTTTGGTGTGTAAATAGTTACTCCTGGTATTCCGTAAGCACTGTCACCTCCAATTACAAGTCCTGAAAGCTGAACGATATTTTTCCCATTTTGCCCCATTGAAATGAGGGAATAGGAAAGAAAAAGCAGGATAAATAAAATTCTTCTCATAATTCAAGACACTAAAGGTAACGGAATTTTGCCTGAATAATTATAGCCTTAGAGGAATTTATTGAACGTTACCTTCACGACATTTAGTATTTTAACTCTGCTCTTCCAGAATAAATGCAGCGAAAATGCAAATAATTGTGGCACAAATCCCGATAACCCCAAGAACATCAAAATTACAGAGCAGGTTTTCTTCGGTGTAAATTATTTTTCCACTAATAGCAGTCGCTGCACTTCCTGCCAATAACTGGATAGAAGAATTAATTGTAATAAACCGGCCGCGATGCTCACTGGGAAACAATGAATTTACCAAGGTAAGGCCAGACATTTGCCTCGCAGTGGAAAGGCAGAAGAAGAGGGTTGTTATCAGTAATGTTGCGTTTTTTTCAGTGAAAGGAAATGTTGTGAGCAATAACAAAGGGATGATGGAAACAAAATTAAGCAGCAGAAATACGTTCTGCTTTCCAAATTTATCAATAAGAAAACCTACAATAGGGTTAACAAACAAAGCCGCAAGTCCTCCATAGAAGAACATTAATGCTATTTCTTCTGTAGAAAAGTAAAAATTTGTTGATACGTATGCACTTAGGAATGGTAAAATAGTTGCCCCGCCTGCAAATGTCAATAAAGACATAAAGACAACAGGCCAGATAAAATTTGCGCTTAAGACAACTGACCGTAGCCTAAGCGAGACAGTTGATCTACTTTTTGTTGTTGACTTCCTTGTGCTGGGTAAGAAAAAATATGTGAGTGTCAACACTATGAAATTAATGGATAAAAGCACCAAGAAAGGGAATTTCCACCCATAATTGTTTGAGAAATATACTGCAGCAGGTACCCCAACAATTGTCGCCATACCATTAGCAATCATTACGAAACTCGTCGCTACTCCGAGTTTCTTCAATGAAAATTTCTCACCCAGATAAATCATAACGAGCGAAGACATTACCCCACCGAAGGCTCCGGTAAACATTCTTGCCAGCATAAAGAAATAATAGGTATTCGCTATATAACTTAATATTGAGCCGGTAAGGAAATAAAACAAACAAAACAATAAAGCCTGTTTCCTGTCAAACCGATCTATAAAAAAAGAAGAAAAGAACCCTGCTATCGCCGCAGTCAGTGTATAAGCCGATATAATCAACCCATATTCATCCGGACGTATCTGAAATGACTTCATGATCTCCGGACCAAGGGGTAATATTACTATATAGTCAATGACAAAAGTAAATTGAATACACGCCAAAAGGAAGATTAGCGCAATTTCCCTGAGAGTAGTTGAGCTCTCTTCTTTAGTTGAAAAATCATTTAATGCGACCTGAGTTGACATACTTCAAATTTATCCAACATTTACGGTAAAATTGGTTGATGAGTTAATAGAACAGTGTCAATAGATTTCATCCTTTTTCCTTTTTCTTAATTGTAGTCTGTTAACTTTTTCAGGGACAAAAGTACTCATCCAGACATATCTGTCTTCAGACTTCAAAAATAAAGAATATCTCCCTGATTCCCACGCACTAAATTTAAATTTCCCGTCCTTATCTGTCTTTATTATTTCTTCTTCCCCTGTAAGTTCATTGGACAAAATCAAAGAGTCCGTTGGTGATGGGTGGTCCAGAGTATCAAGCAATACACCTTCACATTCTTTATATTTCAGAGGAGCAAGTTCAAGAGTGATAAACGTCAATACAGAACCTTTCCGTTTTCGCTGAACAGGTTCAAGCTTATAAATGCCTTTCACACCTTTATATTCAGCATAAAAAATATTGGTAGTATCCTTATTAATTTCACATGAAAATTCTCCAGCTTTATTTGTCTTAATCACTTCAACAGAATCATTTGAAAAATCAAAAACCTTCACCATACAATTTCTAACCATGGAAGTATCTTTTATCACTCTTCCTTTAACAAAGGATTTTTTTACCTTCTCCATTATTATTTTATTCCTCACAATATTTTCATATCTCGAGGTAAAATAAAGCTCAGTTTGGGATACCTTATAATCATCCTTTACTGCCTCCACCAGATAATACCTTCCAGGCATCAGATAGCAGGAGAATGTTCCTTTATTAGAGCTCTTAACAACCCATTCAATTTTGCCGGTTTCTTTATCAGAAATTTTTACTGTAACGCCTTTTAAAGGCAGCGCTTTTAGTTTATCAAGCAACACCCCTTCATACTTTATTTTATGGATGATGATCCTGTAAATATCATCTCCTCCAGACTTTTTCCGGTTACTGGAAAAAAATCCAGTTGAAGTATTGTCTGTAAGTATTAAAGAAAAATCATCTTTTGAGCTATTTAAAGGAGCTCCAAGATTTATAGGCTTTGACGCATGTTTTAAATCAACAAAAAATAGGTCAAGTCCTCCCATACCAGGTAACCCATTGGAAGAAAAATACAGGCAACTGTCCCTTGAGACAAAGGGAAACATTTCATTTCCTGAAGTATTAATTGACGCGCCCATATTTTCAGGCATCATCCATGCTCCATTGTGGAAGATACTTCTGTAAATATCTGTTCCGCCATAGCCGCCGGGCATATCTGATACAAAATAAAGACAATTTGTATTTTTATCAAAGAAAGGATGACTTACAGAGTAGCTTGGATTATTAAATGGTAATGCCTGAGGTTTGGTCCACTTTCCATTCTGATCCTTTTCAGCATAAAATAATTGCAAACGCTTGGTATCTTTTCCAATTGCAGTTTCATTTTTAGAAAAGACAGCTTTTCTACCATTTTCAAAAAATGTAACAGGACCTTCATTTAACCCTGTATTAAAATCTGTAAATTTTTGAAGCTTCCCAAATCCCGAATCACCTGCAAATTCAACATAATACAAATCAAGAAAGTTTTTCTGATCTGCGGCATCAACATTCTTTACCAGTTCAATCGTTTTTCTGTTAGAGACAAACACAAGTCCTTTCTGATAAAAGGTTGGACAATATTCTGACGCAGAGGAATTAATAGGTAGTTCCTTTACACTGTAGAATAAAGAATCTCTAAAGAAAGTATCATAAGCATCTAACCCTCTTTTTTTAGATTCGGCTATTGCCCTTTTGCTCAAACTTTCTTTACTATACAGATCATACCAAATTTTAGCCTCGTCCTTCTTTCCATTGATCACCAGTGCCTCTGCAAGATGCAACTTATAATCAGCCAGATTTACAATGGCATTGTTTCTTTTAAATCCTTCCTTATACCAGTATTCGGCTTCAGTTGTATTGTTAAGCTTCCAGTAGCATTCACCTATTTTAAATCTGATATCGGCATTTCCGGTATCTTTCTTCGCTATACGCTGGAACATCTCTCCTGCTTTTAAATAAGCCTGCTTTGCATAGAGATCTTCTGCCAGCTTCAAATCATTTTTAAAATGTGCAACTATATTTTTATCCTGACAATAAAGCACTGATGTCTTTAATAGCAATACAACAGCAACAATCAACTTCAGAAATGCCTTCATCATTAAAAATATCTTGGTGTAACAACTTTAGTTTTTGTATATGAAAAAAGATAACTAATCATAATTTCATGAGAACCAGTCTTAAATCCTGATAATTTTGAAAGACTATGATCATAGGAATACCCAAAACTGAGCTGATCATTAGCGTAGACCTGAGCCAGAAATATGAGCGAAGTTGCGCTTCTATATGAGACACCAAGCCAAAGAACTTCCTTATAGAGAAAATTTGCGTTATAATCAATCTGTACCGGAGCGCCTTCTATATATTTAATAAGCGTGCTTGGTTTAAATTTCAGATGCTCATTTATTTCAGCGACATAACCCGCGGTAAAAAAGTAATGATTCTTTAATTCCAATCGATTAGCTACATATTTTGAAGCCAGGAAATTGCTTGCCAGGTAAGGTACGGAAGCTCCTGCATAAAACTTTTTTGAATTGTAATAAATTCCAGCTCCAAATCCAGGGGTAATTGTATTATAATCTTCCTGCTGTAAAGTAGGGTCAGCAGTCTTGTAAGTCAAATCGCTGTATCTTGCCAGATAATTGGAAGCTCCAGCCTGGAGACCGAATGACAGAGTAGATCCGGAAGAAAGATGTAATCTGTAAGCGTAAATGATATTTAATGTTGTCTGGGTAAAAACTGATATACGATCATTGGTTACTAAAGCTCCCAAGGCCATCTTCTCTTTACGTATAGGTGTATGCGCTGAAAACGTAAGTGTCGAAGGCGCACCTTCTACCCCACTCCATTGTTTTCTTCCTGTAGCAGTGAAGTTTAAAGCTTCACTGGACCCGGCATATGCCGGATTAATCGCAAGCCCATTAAACATGTATTGAGAATACAACGTAGCCTGCTGGGCTTTGGTTACCAAAGACATCAAAACTAAACTAACCAGTAATATACTTATCCTGACCACGTGTACTTAAACCTTTATCTTTTTATAACGACATAACCTGTGGAAGGCTTTTTACCTTTTCCCCAATCCAGATTATAGAAATATGTGCCATCGGGCAGCGCATTATCATTCCCGATCAGCATTCCTGTATTAGCTGTGCCCTTCCAGACTTTAATGTTATTATCATATCCGCTAGCCTCATAAACAAGATTTCCCCAGCGATTGAAAATACTTACCTTATTATCCGGAAAGGCCTCAATGCCATCTATAAACCAAGTGTCATTGATACCATCACCGTTGGGAGAAAAAGAAGTGTATATCTTCATTTTCAAAAACTCTCCAAGATAATACGCTTCGGAAGTTCTTTCCGGACAGGTACCTGACTTCACCACAGCTCTGTAAAAATTATCAATAGAACGTATTGAGAATTTGTATATGGAATCAGTGTTTATCATAGGAGCATAGGTAATTCCGTCACTGCTGTACTCCCAGCGTACTATTTCACCTATAAAGTCATCCAGTTTAAGCATTCCTCCGGAAGAAGTGCTATCTTCCAGAAACAAAGTCCCTCCCACTGTCATAGGCGAAGTATCAACCGACAAGGTAAATGCTTCGGAAGTATCTGCAGGGCAATTACCATTTTGAACAATTATTTTATATCCGGTAGGTGTTGAAATATTATAATAGTTCAACTCCGCAACTCCGGGAATTTCTTCAGAAGCAGTTAAGAAATTATTTCCTGAAACGAGCCAGGCCTTAACCGTTCCTTCTATGTCCACGGCAGTGATAGTACCCGAATTTTCTCCATTACAAACAAGAGTTGTCGGTGATTGCAAAAAGCCTGCCTTGCTTTCAGGGTTAATAGTCACTTTAACTTCCACCTTTTCACTTTCACAATTTTCATCATAAGAAGAGACGAAAAAGGAAGAACTCGCAATCTGATTACTTAAATCATATTCCTTTCCTGTTTTGACTACAGCCTGCGAACCATTATACCAGTTAAACTGACCTGTAGAACCTGAAGCCGTTAATTTTACATCTCCTGCCCCGCATCTTGATACGTCAGAAGTGAAAGGAATAGCTGGTATGGTATCAACTTTCACAGTTACAGGCATCCGATCACTTTTACATCCATCCAAACCAACGGCCACATGCATTGTGGTTGTAGCCACAGCATTGAATTCATATTCAGCGCCGGAGTACTTAACTTCACTGGAATCGGGAATGAACCACAAATATTCTCCATCAACTGGAGCCCCGGCAGCCACTAACTTAACCCTTTGGGCACCACAAACTTTCTGGTCTTCTGTTATAGGAAGTTCCGGCTTGGGTTTTATAACCGCTTTTACCGCAACTCTGGTTGTATTTTCACAACCCTGATTCTCTGATGTAACATAATAAGTAGTATCAGTTTCAAGATATGATGTCACCATTGTTTCTCCCGCACCTGTGCTTACCCCTCCTTCACTGCCTTTATACCATAGAAGCTGACCGGATACACCAGAGGCATTCAGCGTTACTCTTCCAGGTCCACAGCTAAAACCGTTTTTTGCTTCAGGAAGCTGAGGATATGGCTTTACGATTGCCCAAACCTCTGTCTTCTCAGAACTATTGCAACCTTTGTATATGGTTGCCACACTGAAAACAGTATTATTTGTAACATTGACATTTAATGTAGTACCATTTTCATCTGTTAAAATGGTTTCACCATTATACCAAATGAAAGAATCTGCTCCTGTGGCCATAGCCCTCAACTTCACATTTCCACCACCACAAATGGTATCATTTATAGTAACGGGCTTGTCCGGCTGAGATTTTACTATAGCAGTAACAATAGTCCTGGAAGCGCTGGCGCATCCTTCGGTTTCTGAAGCAACAAAATAAGAGGTGGTAACAGGCAAATCAACGACACTAAATTCCTCACCTACACTAATTACATTAGAATCTATTTCTGAAGTATACCACTTAAACGTTCTTGCTGAACCTTCAGCTTTTAGAGTCATCTTTCCAGTTACTCCACATATAGAATCCGAAATTGTAACCGGAACATCTGGTAATTGCCTCACAGATGCAGTCACTTCTTCTTTCTCACTTACACATCCTAAAAGGTCCACTGCACTGACATAAAATTTTCTTTCAGAAGTAATGAAAGGTGTTAGAAAATCTGATGCTGTTGTATCAAGAGGTATTTCTGCACTTACATCATCATACCAATAGTATTTATCAGGAGAATTTTTTGCAGAAAGAAGAACATTTCCCTCGCCGCAAACTGAGCTATCAACTCCAACAGGTTTAGATGGTAAAGGATTAATTATTGCAATAACTTCAGCCTTATCCTGACTTTCACAACCGTGACTCACAGATGAAACATAATAAGATTTAGTCTCAGCCAGAGATGTTAATTTCAAAGTATCATCTGCATTTAAAAGAGGCAATCCATCTTCAGTTTCAAACCATTTGTATTCATTATATCCTATGGCACTAAGTGTAACAGGGCCAGCTCCGCATCTTTCATCTCCAATTACTGCAGGCTTAGGAGGAAAAGGATTTACAATTGCCTGAACGGGTGTTCTTGAAGCACTTTCACAACCATTGTTGTCAAGGGACGCAACATAGTAGGTAGTTGTTGAACTTAAGTCCACTTTTAATGTTTCCCCGGAATCAAGAGAGTCATCGCCTATTAAAGTAGCATACCAGATATAGTTGTTAAAATTGCCTGCGGCTCTTAAATTCATTTCTCCGTTTCCACAAATCGAATCACTGATAGCCGAAGGAGCAACCGGTAAAGGATTTACAACTGCTTCTACCGGGATTCGCGGGCTTTTGCAATTGTCTTTTTCAGCCAATACATAAAATACAGTGGAAACAGATAAGGAATCTGTCAAATAATTGGAATCGTTTACAATTGGCGTTTCAGTTGTTTCATCCTGATACCAGAAATAATTGCCAACAGAACCTGATGCTGTTAAAGCTACCCGACCTTCACCACAAACCGGTTTAACCGAAGTCATCGGATGAGGAGGTATGGAATTTAAAGTTACAGTAAGCGGTGTTTTTATTTCACTTAAACAGTCGTTCAGACTTGATGCTACAAGAAAAGTGGAGGTTTGCGTAATATTTCTTGAAATAGATTGACCGTCTTGCAGAAAAGCATCATTGCTATCATACCATTTATATGTTCCCGGAGAACCCGAAGCGGTTAACGTAATGTTTCCTGCTATACAGGTCGCAGTGTCTTTGACAGTGGGAGCTGCAGGAAACGGTTTAATAAAGGCTTGAACCAATGTCTTTGAACTAATGCACCCTGCACTGTCAGAAGCTACATAAAATATAGTATCAGAAGTTAAATTCGATGCTTTGTATTTCTCAATTTTACCTAGTAGAACATCTGAGCTTGTATACCAGAAATAGCTTTGAGAGGGACTTGATGCCGAGAATTCGATCTCTCCAGGCCCACAGCGATTATATGTATCTGCTATTGGAGCCTCCGGAATTTTGATAACCTCTGCCGTTACTTTTACCCTTTCGGAACTTTCACACTTCTGATCACTTATAGAAGACACATAATAAGAAACAGTGGAAATAATGTTTGGCGAAAAAATGGTTCCGATATGGAGGGCCATTGAGCTGTCATCATTCTCATTCGAATACCAACGATATATTTCCTGGCTTCCAGATGCATTAAGGTCTATTTTTCCCGCGCCACAACGGCTAGTATCTTTAACAATAGGAGCAGAAGGAATAGGATTTAGTTTAACCAATACCGCTTTCTTAAGGCTTTCACAACCTTGTACTATAGATGAAACGTAAAATACGGAATCCGATTCTATAATTCCTGTTGCCAATTCCTGTTGATTTGATATTTCAATATTTTGGGTATTATACCATTTAAAAGTACCCGAAGCTGCTGATGCTTTAAGCTTTACCGTCCCCTTACCACATATAGATGTATCCTTGGCGACTGGCTCACCTGGAATATCCAGAATCAAAGCCTGAACCTGTGTTCTGTCTGTACTTTCACAACCTTTATCGCTGACAGCGCTGACAAAAAAGTATTGAGTAGTACTGACATCCTTAGCTGTGAAAGCTGCCCCGGAATCAAGCTTTATAGTTGATGTAGCGTCAGAATACCAATAGTAATCTGAAGCTCCTGATGCCAAAAGATCCAAGTCCCCCTCTCCACAGGTTGAATCGCCCACTGCAACTGGCTTGGCAGGCAAAGGATTGACCGTTGCTTCTACCTGAACTCTATCGCTCTGGCATCCGTCAACTTGGGATGCTACATAGAAAGTTTTATTAGCGCTAAGGATTGGTGTGGTATAACTCTCCAAACTATCAAGAGCAGTTCCTCCACTTTCCGATTCGTACCACTTATATTTATCATCAGATCCTGTTGCAGATAGTTTAACTTGTCCAGGGCCACAAACTGAATTATTAGCGGGAACCGGAGGGTCAGGGATTGCTTTAATTTTTGCAATCACTTCTGTTCTGTCATTACTGGTGCAGCCAAGACTATCTTTGGCAAGAACATAAAAATGAGTAGTAGAAGTAAGAGACACGGTTTTATATTTATCCCCTGAAAACAAAGAGTCTCCGCTTATACCTTCTGAATACCAAATAAATTCATTCACAGGTCCTGAAGCTTCAAGGTCGACCTGTCCAGGTCCGCAATGATAACCGTCTTTTACAGTCGGAGGAGAAGGCCGTTGATTTATAATGGCACTAATCTTTGTTCTTCCATCACTTTCGCAACCATCTGAGCTTATTGATGACACATAATATTTAGTATCTGTTAATATCGAATCAGTGAGGTAAGATGGTAAAGTCCCCTGCACCAGAGTGGTTGTGGAATCAAGGAACCATTTGAATGAAGTTGCAGAAGCTGAAACCTCAAGAGGAACCCTTCCCGGCCCGCACCTCGAAACATCACTTCCTGATGGCAGTGCAGGTCTGTCGAATATCGTTGCGACAACAGGAATTCTGCTGCTTAAACAACTAAGAGAATCAGAGGAGACATAATAGGTTGTTGTTGTACTTATGTTAGGAGTATATGTCGCTGAAGTTGAAAGCACTAATGGGTCAGTATTGTCTTTAAACCATTTATAACTTCCGGTTACTCCTGATACTGAAAGATCCACATCTCCAGGCCCACAATTTGTTCCGTTTATTGCTGTTGGTATGGCAGGCTTCTTTTTAACTATTGCCTGCACCGCTGTCCTGTCCCCACTTTCACACCCCTCAGGACTCATCGAACTTACATAAAAGGTTGTAGTTGAAGTCAAAACTTCTGTACTATAAGAAGCTAAAGTACTTTCAACAGCCGAGGTTCCTAAAGTTTTATACCATTTATAACCACTAGCTGAACCTGTGGCCTTTAATGTAACAGATCCGTTGCCACAAGTTGAATCAGGTATCCCGATAGGACTTGATGGTCGCGAATGGACACTTGCAACTACCTTTGTCCTTGCGCTCTCACAACCTGCGGCGGAAGCTGCAACATAGTAAGTTTTAGTTGCGGTATGATTATGAATAACAAAGTTGGAACTATAATAAACAGGACTTCCTCCCAGCAAAACGTCATACCATATATATCCACCTGTTGAACCACCAGCAGTTAATATAATTTCTCCAGGAGCACAGATGAAAGTATCCTTTGCAACCGGAACCACAGGAGAATTAGTTATATTCACAAACACTGGTCTTCTGGATGAACTTTCACATCCGTTATTATCGTACGACGTGACATAAAATTGTCTGTTGGCTTTAATTTTAGAGGGCGTCGTATAGGAAAGCCCACCGGCCAGGAATGTTGTTGTAACATTATCATCATACCATCTGTAATCCGTAGAACCTGTCGCAGTTAGTGTTACAATTGCCGAGTCACAGATCGTACTTGGAGAAATTGTTACCGCTGTTGGCTGAGCAGGTAAAGGATTTACTGTAACAATGATTGGTTCAGAAGTAGCTGTACATCCGGTAGTTGTTGCTGTAACAGTATAACTTCCGGAAGTAGTCACCGTGATTGAACTGGTTGTTTGTCCTCCTGGTGCCCAGACGTTTGTAGTTGGATAATTAGAAGTCAGCGTAACGGATTTTCCCAGACAAAAAGTAGTTATACCACTCGCTGTCACGATAGGTTTCGGGCAAGATTGTAAGGTAAATATACCAAATGTTGACAGCGAGTTATCATTCTCTATAAAACCACCGCTTGCATTCCCACTTGTGTTCGGCCCACCTCTTCCAAGGTTTATCCACTTGCTGGAACTCGAACTCCAATTGGTAACTTTATAGGTAGCATATTCTGTGGCACCACAGCTCGTTGAAGAGTATGACAATTTTACTCTGGTAGAACTTGAGCCACCATCTCTATTTAAATGCCAATATTCGCATTTGCTAACATCCAATACTCCTGCTGAAATACTATCAAAATTATAGGTTGGCTGAGGGGCAGGTATACCAAAATATTGTGCAGTAAATGTACTTGATCCTCCCGGAGCAATACCCAGTGGCTTATACTTAATACCATTACCTATAGGAAAATCAAATAATCCCGAGCCAATTCTTTGAACAGGACCATTAACATGACTACCGTCAGAAGCCCCAGAAACAGTAGCTCCTGAACTTATTATCATTTTGGCTCCTGAAGTAGAAACAAAATAGCCATTGGTTAAAGAAAGATTCCTTGTGACTGTTATAGGAGAAATCAAAGAATCCCTTCCTGTTTTATTAATTCCAAGATTGTAAAAAGTTTCTCCTCCACTTGCTGTACATCTTATTACGTTTTTTCCACTACCTGTAAAAATAACAGTACTAAAGTTCTCACTAAAACCTATTGCATTTGTACTTGTATTATTCCAGTCTTTACGTACATAGATTGTCGGAGCCTGCGTATTAACATATCCATTTGTATTCAGATTAAAATTTCCATCTATGATTATATTTGCAGTATATAAATCTGCATTGGCTGTCCCAGCACAACCAGCACACCCAATATCAAGATCCTCAAGCACATGAAGGCTGTCAGGACTTTCCTGATTAGTGAAAGAAACTAAATTACCTGAAATCAAATTGCCATTAATTTTCAAATTGCGGCAAGTCACTTTACCCATCTGCTTAATTTGTGTATTATTGGCCTGTGCCATTATAGAACAGTTATAATTATAGCCTGGTAGATTTTGAGCTTGCCCTCCATTAAAAATCAAGTGAGAAAGTGTAATTATGCTCCCATTTGTAATTGCTAATGGGCTACTACCATATAAATAAATATCTCTAATGGGTGAATTTATTCCCCCCCCACTTATTGATAAAATATTAGCCACTCCAAAATCATTTGTTATTGATATTGTTTCCCCCGGGGATGCAATAGTTAAATTAAAAAACCTTCTAAGTGATGCATCAGCAGCTGCATTTGTTCTTATGTCCGCAGTTGCAGTAATAACAACCGTTCCTCGTCTATATAGAAAATGATCTGTCGCTTCACCGTTATTATCAAAAAAAGCAAAACCATCAAGATTTTTGCCAGTCAAAGTCATTGTACGAGTATCGTTTACATCGGCTGTAGCACTTATATCAAAAGTTTTACCCGCACCAATATACAAGCTAAGCAATCTGAAATTTCCTGCTCCTAATGGCCTCAGGGTTATATTTACACCTACCCCACCCCCAACTTCAAAATTGGGAAGTGTAGCACTTGAAAATGGAGTAAAAGTAAAAGCCTCTGCAACAGATGATGATGAAGTTCCAAATTGAACCTTTCCTCCAAGCGAAGTTACTGTTCCATTATTACCGCATACAGCAAAGTCCGATCTGCCTGCGCCACTTGTTCTGCGGCCGAAAGTAATAATCCCTCCTTCCATTCTGAATATACTGCCCGCAACATCGGCCACTCGGAATGATTCCCAGGTAGGACGGTTTAAACCTGTATTTAAAGTTACCGTCCCTCCTGTCATTTCAAATCTAAAAGGAGTATTAGCACCACTAACAATGGTATTTATTCCCTGAAAAGAATTTAATACTCCACCTGAAACTTTGATAGACGGATTATTTACACCAGATTTCCGGTATCTTAAGCTGTTAGGTGATATTCCATTTGTATTACCGACATTAACAGTTCCACCGATAATCTCTAGTCCACCTTCAAGCACAAGTTCGTTTCCTGTAGCAGCAATATTCAAAGTACCATTCCCTACCCTAACAACCGTGTTTGAGTTGATTGTATAGTCCGCCGTACCAGACGCCATATCAAATGTCCTGTTACAATTATGAAAGTAGGTTCCCTGAGTGAGTGTCCAAATGCCTGAATTGAAGTTTGTAAAAAATGCAGGAGCCTGAACTTCAAAGGTTGAGTCCCTTAAAGTTTTATTCATGGTAACAGCAAAAAGATTCCATGTTCCGCTACCTGATACAACCGAATTCTTACCTCCGTTAAAATTCAGAGATACGTTACTAGTAGTACTCTTCCAGAAATCAACAACTCCGTTATTGGTAAATGATCCGACGAGATTAAGAGTATGAAGTATAGTCCCTGCTACTGCATGAAATGTTCCTCCTGAATTCACGACCAGGTTTCCGGAAACGGTTAGATCACTGATTGCAGAGGCTGCAAAACTCAGATTCCCTCCATTATTTATGGTGAGGTTATTTACCGTAACTGTTGAATTAAGGATGATAGCACTACAAATGAAAACATTATCCCCTGCCTGAGGAATGGTGGAAGCTGTCGCTGAGCCACCACAAGCATCAGTCACCCAGCTGGATGGTGATTCCCAGGCACCTGTAGAAATGGAATAGAAGTCAGCCCCTCTTGCATTGGTAACAAGAAATAAGAAAATAAGAAATGTCAGATTTACTGACCCCGATATTTTATTACATACCAAAGCTTTCATGCTTGTATGAGTATTTCCCAATCAGTTAAAATTTGACCTAAATGTAAATATTTTAAAATAATGAAGATCTGTACCAAGCTAGTCAATACAGATCTTCAGATGTATCAATCAGTTCATGGAAAGCAGAAGCAGGCCCTGTCTTCAGTTTCTGAATCCGATTTAATTTAGTACCAGATCGGCAGTTTTTTTAAATTCAAGTACGAACACAGACCCCTTATTCGGTTCGCTTTCTACTTTTATAACTCCGCCAAGTCTTTCAACATTGTATTTAACTATATATAAGCCAAGACCTGATCCAGCAGAGTTTTCGCTTATTTTATAAAACATATCAAATATCTTAGACAGATGCTCAGGTTCAATTCCCATTCCGTTGTCTTCAAATCTGAACTCCGTCTTTTCATCATCTGAGTTGGCGCTTATTTTGAGATATTTATTTTCTTTGCTGTTGTCTGCATATTTGATAGCGTTTTCAACAAAATTCTGAACAACAGAATAAAATAAATTATAATCTGAAGTAAAATCAATTGTTTCAGGAATATCAATATCAATGTTTACGTTGCCATAGCCTTCTATGTTTTTATAGCTGTTCACTACCTCCTGCACCAGTCCTGCTACATTGATTTTTGAATTATTGATTTCAACCTTCTTGGCCTTTGAAAGGAACAATAAATCAGAAACCAGTTTATCAAGTTTGGTAATACTCTTATGGATATGAGTAAATAACTCAAGAGAATTTTCATCTTTTACGCTTGAAAGTCCAAGTTTGGAAAGCCCGAGCAGCGATTTCAGTGGACCTTTGATGTCATGAGAAGCTTTGTAGACAAACATGTCAAGCTGCTGATTCTGCTCCTCTATCATAGCTTTTTGCTTACCGCTTTCTATTAATTTCTCAGACAAGGTATCTTTAATTTTGCCCAACTCCTCATTGGATATTTCAAGCTGTCTTTTCTGTCTTCTCATTTTTCTTGCTATGGAGTAGAATACCACAGCAAGCAATAGCAGGGCTACAGCAATAATACTTGAAATTATGATCGTCCTTTTGGCCTTCTTTTCAGCCTGAATTCTCTGTCTTTCCGCTGCCTGAAGTTTCTTTATTGCAATATAATTTATAGAATCCTTCTGCATGATGATAAACTTGAGACGTTCTATAAAAGACATCGTTTTCTCTTCCGCTTTATTATAAGCAAGCGAGTTTTCGATAAGAGATCTTTCAAGTTTACCTACGTACTTCTGTAATTCCTGTCTTTGTTCATCAGTCAGATTTTTCTCATTTCTAAGCTTATTGGTAATATGGTCAATCTCATCCCTGATTTTGGAATTGCTTTCAACCAGTCTTCTACGCTCTTCTACAATTTCAGCAGATATTTTTTCAAACTCCTCTTTATACCGATCAAATATCATGGAATCCAACTGCTCCTGGGTAAGAGTCAGAATTTTTTCCATGGTCATTGTATCTTTGGTATTCTCAGCAACAGCAGGTTTTGGCAGCTCAACTACTTCCGGAAGCAAGGTCAACACATAAATCTGTTCCTTTTCAGAGAAGTTAATTTTATCCAGGTTGTAACCGTTAACTTTAAAATCTTCAGGGACAAATCTCTTTTTAGGAAT
Source organism: Sporocytophaga myxococcoides (assembly GCF_000775915.1). NCBI lineage: Bacteria > Pseudomonadati > Bacteroidota > Cytophagia > Cytophagales > Cytophagaceae > Sporocytophaga > Sporocytophaga myxococcoides. The sequence goes on along the minus strand of NZ_BBLT01000002.1, from coordinate 264,463 downwards.
TCTGGCGATTCCCTTTTTATCCGTATGATATTCTTCTCCGGCATACTCCAATATTTGATTTACCATAACAGAGCCGGAATCATTTAAAAGCTTTATGATTAGTTCCTTGAGGAAATATTCATTCTTCTTGACTCTTATTTCAATTTCTTTGTCTTCTTCATAAAAAATGAATTCATCAATTACAAAGCCTGACTTGTCAAGAACAACTTTAATAGGCATTTCAAGCTCCTTAGCGGGCCTGAATTTAAATGTCCCTGATTTATTTGTTAAAAAAAATCTGCTTCCTTCAATTGAGATTTTAGCAGCTGAAACAGGTTTATCCTTCTCATCAATCACAACAACTTTTACTGAATCCACCGGCAAGGCAAATCCTATACTGCCTGCAAGTGAAATCAGAAAAGCTATCAAAACAATCTTTCTCATCTTAAATTTCAGGGTCTTCTCTTTCTAACCTCATTACGTAATTTCTATATGCTAGATACATCAAAAAATAAATTTCTGCTAGTCAACTTTTTATATTTTATCGAAAAGATCATCGTTATACTCAATTAGCTTCCTTTTATTTAAATTTGTATTTTAAAATTTATGATTCGTTTAAAACATTTTGATCTCAAAATCGGTGCTGAAATTTTTAAAGCCTTCAGCGACGAATCCAGAATCCGGATCATGAACCTAATATATAGGAATAAAGAGATGTGTATTTCTGACCTGGAACTGATTCTGGATTTTACCCAGACAAAGACCAGCCGTCAATTAGGCACCCTTAAGAATTCCGGAGTGCTGAGATACAAGAAAATAGACCAATGGGCATATTATTTCATCAATGAAACATATTATGAAATAATTGCTCAGCTATTTACTTTCCTTGAAAAAGACCCATTATTGCTTAAAGATCAGGAAGAATACAGAACGCTCTACTCCAACAACGAACTTGCAGTCAGGAAATTACACAACAAGCTAAAAATATATCACCTGCCTGAACTTTAGAAGACAAATTTTATTTATTTTATTGATTATTTTTCACAAAAATTAAATTTCTTAAAAATCAACACTTAAAACAGGATTATACCGGGATGAAATATAAAAAACATATCTTTATTTGTACCAACCAGAAAGAAGAAGGGAAAAAATGCTGCGGTGAAAAACGTGGTATGGAACTCGTTGAAGAATTCAAAAAACTTGTAAAGGACAATAAACTTAACTCTGAAGTAAGAGCACAAAGAGCCGGATGTTTTGATGTCTGTGCTTTCGGACCCGCTGTGGTTGTTTACCCAGAGGGTATTTTTTATGGGAATGTTCAGCCTGAAGATGTTAAGGAAATATTTGATGAGCATATCGTAAACAACAGGCCTGTAGAACGTCTTAAGCTAAACTTCTAAAATACTTTATGAATCACCTGAAACATATTTTTTTCGACCTAGACCACACCTTGTGGGATTTCGATAAAAATTGTTTTGAAACGTTAAGCGAGTTGTATGAGCTACATCAGTTCCATTTATTCAACTCCTTCACCTGTATTGAGTTCTTTGAAGTTTATACAGAGATTAATGAATCTCTCTGGAAAGACTACAATGCTGGGATTATAACAAAGGAGATCATCAGGGATAAAAGGTTCATAATGACTTTTAAAAAATTAGGCCTGTCGGAGAAATTTGTTCCTGAAAAAATCAACGAGCAGTTTCTTGCCATTTGCCCTGCCAAAGGAAATGTATTTCCATTTGCCCTCGAAGTTCTTGACTATCTTAAAAATAAATATCAGCTGCATATCATCACCAACGGTTTCAAGGAAACACAGCATATAAAGCTGGAAACTTCCGGACTTAGCAAGTATTTTCCGATTGTGATTAATTCGGAAATCTGCGGATTTAAAAAACCTGACGTGAAGATATTTGATTATGCATTTAAATTGACCCGTGCTAGCAATAGGGACAGCATCATGATCGGGGACGATTGGGATGCTGATATTACAGGTGCCATGAATGCCGGGATGCCATATATCTGGTTTAATCCTAAACAAAAAACAAATTCAATCGAACCAGAAATTGAAATTACTTGTCTGAGCGAGCTTTATAAAGTTTTATAAACCTATACTATGGAAACCTTTGACCTTGAAAATTATATTGCTGTAAATGAAAGTGTTTATGACTATGAACCCGGCTCTCCTGAACGAGCGCGATTGATAGAAGCAATTAAGGACGCAAGAACTAAAGTATTGGACATTCCAATGATTATCGGAGGGAAAGCTTTTAAAACCGATACTAAAAAGAAGATTTCTCCTCCTCATGACCATCAACATGTACTTGGCTATTTTTACGAGGGTTCAAGCGACCATGTCAATAAGGCTATAAAATCAGCCATGAAAGCAAAGGAAAGCTGGGCGATTAAATCTCCTGAGGAGAGAGCCCTGATATTCCTGAAAGCAGCCGATTTAATCTCTGGTCCATACAGGGCTAAATTAAATGCTGCAACAATGCTCGGGCAATCCAAAAACGTATATCAGGCTGAGATTGATTCCGCCTGCGAAATGATTGACTTCCTGAGGTTCAATGTTACATTCATGCAGGATATCTATAAGGTACAGCCTTTTTCTCCTGAGGGCGTAAAAAACCATATTGAATACAGACCATTGGAAGGATTTGTATTTGCACTTACTCCATTCAATTTTACGGCAATAGCAGGAAATCTTCCGGCAGCACCCGCCCTAATGGGAAACACTGTAGTCTGGAAACCTGCTCATACTCAGATTTACTCTGCAAACGTCCTGATGGAAATCTTCAGGGAAGCAGGTCTTCCTGATGGAGTGATAAACATGATCTTTGTGGATGGTCCGGTAGCAGGAGAAGTTATATTTTCTCACCCTGATTTTGGAGGCATTCATTTTACCGGCAGTACTGGTGTATTTCAGACTATCTGGAAAACAATAGGACAAAATATCGGAAAATATAAATCTTACCCGAGAATAGTCGGTGAAACGGGAGGAAAAGATTTTGTAATTGCTCATCCCTCCTGTAATGTAAAAGCACTCGCTACTGCGCTTGTAAGAGGGGCTTTTGAATATCAGGGACAAAAATGTTCTGCAGCATCCAGGGCTTACATTCCGGCAGAAATGTGGCCGAAGGTTAAAGAACTTATGGCAAAAGATCTGGCAGAAATCAAAACTGGACCTGTTGAGGATTTCACCAATCTTATCAATGCAGTAATTGATGAAAAGGCTTTTGACAAAATAACTTCCTATATAACAAAAGCCAAGAAAAGTGATGAAGCAGAGATTGTCTTTGGAGGAACCTTTGACAAGTCGAAAGGATATTATATACATCCAACGGTAATCCTCGCTAAAAATCCAAAATATGTAACCATGTGTGAAGAAATTTTCGGACCTGTGCTTACTATTTATCTTTATGAAGGCAGCAAGTACGAAGAGATACTTGAAACTGCCAATACAACATCTCCATATGCACTAACAGGGGCAGTCTTTGCTGAAGACAAGAATGCGATTAATCTTGCGAAGAAGGTACTATATAATGCTGCTGGTAATTTTTATATCAATGACAAACCTACAGGGGCAGTAGTAAATCAACAACCTTTTGGAGGCGCAAGGGCTTCAGGAACCAATGACAAAGCAGGTTCTATGCTTAATCTTGTAAGATGGGTTTCTCCGAGAGTGATTAAGGAAAATTTTAATCCACCGATGGATTATAGGTATCCGTTTATGGATAAGGACTAGATTTGTTAAATCACATCTTCTAGGTCTTTAGTCAATTTGAGGTATAACACAAAACACTCGGAATCACACAAATAAGTAAAAATATTGGGCCAATAAATGTTCAGTTAAAATACTGGGGTTGAACCTAGCGTTTATCATAAACTTTAACTTTTCGAAAAGCTTTTATAAATTTTTCTATTTAAATTAAATTTTCATGAAACAATCAATTGTATTTTTATTATTTGCATTCTTTTTTAATTCAACAATTTGCAAGAGTCAGGATGACCGCAAAGGTCTTTATGTAGGTGTACTTGGCTCAATCGATTATGCTGGTCTTCATGTAAACGGAGGTGATGAAGGCTTCAGAACAGCATGGAATGATTTAAGCAAGCCAAGGGTTGGTTATACAACCGGAGTCATTGTACTTGACAGAATCAGCAATTTGTTCGCCCTTGAATACGGATTACTTTATTCAAAGAAAGGCTTTAGGACAGAAATGGAAGTTTGGACAATAGAACCGGATCCTTTATTTCCAAATGGAGGAAAACTTAAAACAACATACGATTTTCATTATCTTGAGGTCCCCGTCAAAGCAAACTTTTATCTCTTACAGAAAAAACTTCAACTATATATTTCAGCAGGAGCTTCAGCAAATATTCTGATGGAAAGCGGAAATTCTGTCAAGCTTCAAACAAAAGATATATACACAAATACATCTGATGATTACAAACCTCTTGGAGTTAACTTGCTAGCTTCTGTTGGCCTAGAAATACCAATGTTGTCAAAAACCACGATTCGTGTAGAGCCTATTTTCAGAAGAAGCCTTTCAAAAGTAAATAAATCAGGAGATGTCAAGTGGTATGTATATAACCCTGGTTTAAATCTCGGAGTCTTTTATAAACTTTAAAAAGTTAAACATTGATCAGGCTAAATAAGCCTGACCAATGTTTCAAGGCCCATACCTCTTGAGCCTTTTATAAGTATAGTAGAATCCTTTAGTTTATTCCCTTCTACAAACTTTTCCAGCTCAGCTTTCTCAGAAAAATATTTTGCAGACTTCAATTCTTCTGAAGCATACTTCATCATCTTTCCGCAAAGTAACACTGAATCGAACTTAAGTGATCCTATGAGCTTACCGAGGTTTCTATGCTCTCCTTCACTTTGTTCTCCCAGTTCAAACATATCGCCCAATACCATAACTTTCTTGTTGGAAGTAGACATCGCAGCAAAGTTTTCTATAGCTGCTTTCATACTTGACGGGTTAGCATTGTAGGCATCCAGAATAAGAGTAAGATCTTCCTTCTTAATTACCTGAGATCTGTTGTTTTCTGGATTGTATGAGGCAATGGCATCATTGGCTGCTTCAGCAGGCACCTTGAAATACTTTCCTATACAAAGCGCCCCTGCAATATTGGGGAAGTTATAAGATCCTATGATCTGTGTATTTACAACTGCTCCGTCTTCTGTCTTAAAACGGATAAAAGGTGAGGCATCTATAAAAGAACATTCATAAAAATTACCAGGGTTAGGATAAGTAATTGGATCTGAAAATTTTGAAATACTTTTCAGAATTTCATCATTGGTATTCAGAAAGATTTTCTTACCAGATTTAAGAAGATAATCATACAACTCTCCTTTTCCCTTTTTAACACCTTCCTCTCCTCCGAAACCTTCCAAATGGGCCTTTCCTATATTGGTGATCAGACCAAAGTCAGGCTCTGCTATCTTGCAATACCCTTCAATTTCCTTCTGATGATTGGCTCCCATTTCCACTATACCCAGCTCTATGGTTTCATCCATCGCAAGAAGTGTCAGAGGGATACCAATGTGATTGTTCAGATTGCCACGTGTTGCATAGGTTCTGTATTTTTTCGCAAGCACCGCATTGACAAGCTCCTTAGTTGTTGTCTTTCCGTTTGAACCGGTTATCGCGATAATTGGTATGGCTAATTGCCATCTGTGATAATTTGCAAGCTGCTGCAATGAAGTCAGTACGTCCTTTACTAAGATAAATCTCTCATCTTTCCTGTATTGTGCTTCGTCAATTACTGCATACTTAGCTCCTTGTTTTAAAGCTTCTTCAGCAAAAGTATTTCCATTAAAATTGGGGCCCTTCAGGGCAAAAAACATGCAGTCTTTTTCGATCTTTCTTGTGTCCGTAGAAACTGAAGAGGATTCTTTATATTTCTGATAAATTTGATTTATTTCCATATCTTCTAACAAAACTAAAAAGGCAAGTTAGGCAAAAACGGGATTTAAAATTACTTTGTTTTCAATTTGACCATGAATACACTCATTTTCTTTTCAATTTCTTCCGGTGAAAATTTTCAATACGAAAACACACTGCTAAGCAGCCTTAAAGAACAACTTACAATCACAACTTTTTTTGATTTTGACAATCATAGTGAAGGGATCCTTTTTGGTTATTTCTCAAGAATTCTTGAAGAAAATAAAAAAGAAGATCAAAATACTATGGTTATCATAGAAGCTTCAGAGAGCACTACCAAGGGTGTTATTCCCTTCTGTGAAACATTGCTGAAGTCAAAAGACTATGTGAAGGCTATTTTAATAGGAGAACATGCGATCGTTGAAAAAATGCTGGCCTCTTTAAAATCTTTTAATAAAGTTAAAAATCCTGATGCTCAGGATTTAATTGCTCTCATTCAAAGCTCAATCTCAAATGAATCGGCATCCAGATGAGCAGGAAATTTTTGTCTGAATGCATTTAAATGCTCTCCACTCAGTACTATTGTTTTAACCTCTTCCCGATCATGAAGCTCTTCAATATATTCACCAACCGGACCAATTACTGCACTATCACCAGAATATGGCAAATTATTTCCGTCTGTTCCAATTCTGTTTACTCCGGCAACATATGATATATTTTCGATAGCCCTTGCCCTTAAAAGTGTCTTCCACGCTACACTTCTAACCGCAGGCCAGTTTGCAACATATATCAAAAGATCATATTCATTTTCCCTGTTTCTGCTGAATACTGGAAATCTAAGATCATAACAGACTAAAGGACAAATTTTCCAGCCTTTTATTTCTTTTATGATTTTACCGGTCCCTGCCGTATAAACCTTGTCTTCACCGGCCATTCTGAAGAGATGCCTTTTGTCATATATATCACATTTGCCGTTCGGCTCCATCCAAATCAGGCGATTATAAAATTTTTCACCCTCCTTAATGATAACACTTCCCGTAATCACAGCTTTCTTCTGTGCAGCCATCTGCTTCATCCACTTAAAAGCAGTCAGATTCATAGGTTCTGCAAGTTCAGCCGCATCCATGGAAAAACCTGTAGTAAACATTTCCGGAAGAATAATAAGATCGGACTGGTCTTTAATCTGCCAAAGCTTTTCCTCGAGCATGGCAAGATTAGCCCCGCAATTCTTCCAGAAAAGTGGTGTTTGAACAAGAGTTATATTCAGATCCTGCATAGCTTTTTAGCAGCGTTTTCAAGGGTTTCGTTTTCTTTTGCAAAACAAAACCTTATAATGCTGTCATCTTTTTTAGTGTGATAGAAAACTGAAATCGGTATACAGGCAACTCCGGATTCTCTTGTCAGTCTGGCTGCAAAGTCTACATCTGATTCATTAGATATATTCCCGAAATTCATCAATTGAAAATATGTTCCTGAAGATGGTATGCCTTTAAATCTGGATTCACTCATGAGGTCCAAAAACAAATCTCTTTTTCTTTGATAAAAATCAGACAACCCCAGATATTCTTCTTTTTTCTCCAGAAAATCAGAAATGGCATACTGCATAGGAGTAGGTACACTGAATGTATTGTACTGGTGCACTTTTCTGAACTCAGCAGAAAGATAATCCGGGGCAATACAATATCCCATTCTCCATCCGGTTGTATGATAAGTTTTACCAAAGGAACTGATTACAAAACTTCTTTCTTTTAATTCCGGATATTTCAGAAAGCTATGATGCTCAGCTTTATCAAATATGATATGCTCATATACTTCATCGCTTAGTAAAGTGATATCAGTGTCTCTGACGAGTTCTTTTAAAGCTTCAATATCTTGTTTAGATATTATTGATCCCGTAGGATTGTGAGGCGAGTTTATTATAATCAGAGAGGTTTTCTCTGATATCTTTTTTCTTACAAGTTCCCAGTCTATTTTGTAATCCGGATATTGCAATTCAACAAATACAGGCTTACCGCCGGAAAGCAGGATTGCAGGGATATAACAATCAAAGGCCGGTTCGAAAATGATTACTTCATCTCCTGGTTTTACGATTGATGTAATAGCAGTATAACAAGCTTCCGTGGCTCCACAGGTAAGGGTAACTTCCTTATCCGGATCTACATGAGCTTCATACAACTCCTTTGACTTAACAGCTATTTTTTCTCTTAAAGATTGAATACCGGTCATTGGAGCATACTGGTTAAAGCCCTTTTTCATGTAGAAGGCAACCAGGTCGACCAGATCATCGGAACATTTAAAATCCGGAAAACCCTGAGCAAGATTAATGGCATTATAATCTCTTGACATCTGAGACATAATCGTAAAGATTGTTGTACCAATGTCGGGCAGTTTGGATTCCGGACTTTTTGTAATCATGTTACTTTTTAACTGGGAACTTCATTTTATAGGAGACATCCACGATGCCCTTACTGATATTGGTAAGTTTATTTTTCATGAGTCTCTTTTTGATAGAAGACAGATGGTCAACGAATAAGACTCCTTCTATGTGATCATATTCGTGCTGAATTATTCTTGCCCTGATTCCTTCATAAGTTTCCTCACGCTCCACCCAGTTTTCATCAAAATAACGAATAGTCAGCTGATATGGTCTAAAAACCTCTGATCTGACTCCAGGGATACTCAGACACCCCTCGTCGTAAGGCCAATCTTCACCAGTTTCTTCTATAATTTCAGGATTTACAAAAGCTTTTTTGAAATCGTCCAACCCTTCTTCCATCGGACTTCCGTCAACTACAAATATTCTTTGATTTAGCCCAATTTGCGGTCCAGCCAATCCAACTCCATTTGCGTTGTACATAGTCTCAAACATATCAGCAACTAATTGTTTTAAATCAGTTCCTTTTTCAAAATCAACAGCCCGCTTCTTTAATACCGGGTCACCGTATGCTACTATAGGGTATATCATATATTATTAATGCAAAAAACAAATATAACCAAATCCAACGTAGAATTCCCTTGGAATTTCTTTTTAGAAAATAACAATTTATAAAATTTAAAAATTCTTAAAGAGATGTTGATGGTATACTTTATTAAATACAAAACAGGCAGTCGGGAGAAGACTGCCTGCTTTAGCTACTTTTTTACCTGGGGACCTTGCGATTAAAGTAAACCTGAATCTTCAAATTTTGTTTTAAAAAATAGCAAGATTCATCTTTCAAATTAAATAATAAATCTATAAGAAATATAGAATAGTTCCATCATTTTCCTTTTTTAATGATTTTTTAATAGATATATGCTTCAAAAAAATCGACAATCGACCTAAGCTTTCATAAGATTTTTTTGCATTTTTGGAATTATTATAAAGCATATAGAGTTTGTAGGTAATGCTATCCAAAAAAACAAGGTACGCTATCAAGGCCCTCACCAAACTGGCCAAAGAGTTCCAGAAAGGACCGATTCTCATCAGTGACATTTCCAAAACTGAACGTATTCCTCAGAAATTCCTAGAGGCTATACTTCTGGAGCTCAAAAATGCGGGCATTTTAAATAGCAAAAAAGGAAAAGGAGGCGGGTATTATTTAATAAAAAAACCTGAAGAAGTAGATCTTGCTAATATTATTCGGCTGTTTGACGGAGCCATTGCCCTTCTGCCATGTGTAAGTATTAAATATTATGAGAGGTGTGATGAGTGTGTGGATGAAGCTTTATGTGGATTCAGAGATATCATCAGGGAAGTAAGGGATAATACTCTAAAAATTTTAAAAGAAAGTACCTTACAAGACATTATCCAAAGAGAAGATAGCTTAAAAGCTTAATTTCTAATTAAAATTTCATAAACAAAGCGGCAACCCTATTTCAGGTTGCCGCTTTTTTATATTCAAGGCCATCTGATTCTAAATTTCACCACGTCATTAAAGTTATTTTTATACTTGTTTTAAATCATAAGGGTGATAGAGTACCTCCTTCATGTTTTTATGATTTACCAAGAACTCCTGTACGCAGAGACAGGTTGCTCTAATTTTAATATGATTTGCTTTGACAAAATCGAGCACATACTTCAGAAGAATATCTTTCCCTGATTCATCAATTGCTAAATCAGGAATAGTAGTGTAATAAAAATCCCAGAATTTATGTCCAAGCATTCTGTAACTGGTTGAAAATTCTTTTCCATTGTGGGTCAGGACAAACTTTTGCCGAATAATATCGTGAAATAATTCCATAGATGAGTGATTTATATAGTTCCGTTATGTAAGGTCTTAAATAAGGTTCTTCCATTTTCTCCAAAACATCAATTGTATTTTGTTAGTTCGACGTTTCGTAAATCCTCATGTTGTGGTGTTTTTCAACGAATTTTTCAATCGGCCAAACAACAAACAACTAATAAACAACACGTTACATTTGTGGCATAATTTTTCAAATATCTATTTCAGAATTTATTTATTTATACCCTTAAACCTTTAATTATTATGAAAAAGTTAACTGCCCTAGCTTTCGTTGTTGCATTCTCTGGTGTCGTATTTTTAAGCAAAGCTCAGAATAATGGAAGCTTTAAAGGACAAACTGGTATTTTAACTGATACAACGAAGAAAGACCAGAAAGCTAAGCCTGTAGCGACAGCTCCTACAGAAAGTGATTCCACCAAGTCTAAAAAATAGTTTTAGTCTCCCTATTAATTTGTTTTAATAAAGTCATCCCAGGGTGACTTTATTTTTTTAATCAGAATGTATTTTAATAAAATGAGGTACTACCTCAAAATCAAATTGTATCTAATCTCCACAATTTGTGGCTTTTTTCCACACATTAGAATATGATTAAAAATACAACATATTAAATAATAGACAGTTACACTTTTGGCATGCTTTTTCTAAGAGTAGTGTAAGATATTGAAAGAAATATGAGTCTGCTGACACCAAGAGTGGTCGAGGCAGAGTATTTTAAATTACATATTGAACCCAAAGAATTTAAAGTCAGACCAGAAATGGCGAAGGCTCAAAGATAATTTTTTTAGTCCCCTTTAATTATGATTGAATAAAGCCATCCAATGTGATGGCTTTATTTTTTATCAAACAAATATCAAACAAAACAGAAAAAAAATTAAGTAACTTTAAACTAAGACCAATCTTTATCTAACATGGATGCAAAAAAATTTAAATCATCCATTCGTACAAAAATCCTTTTAGGTTTTGGTTCGGCAGTTATAGTAGCATTAATTGCCGGAATCATTATATTTCAGTCTTTTAAAGATCTTACATACTCTTTAAATTTCTTATCAAAGCCTGATACCAAACTCGTTAAGCTAAATGACATTTTAGCCGATCTTTCCGGAATTGAGAACAATATCAGAGCATACTCTGTGACGAAAGACAGTACGTATCTGGATCATTATGACAACTATTGTAAAGAAGTTGAAAGTGATCTGGATTCTCTAAAAAAACTTAGTCAGGCCCTTAGTTTAGAAGAAGCGGATCTTAACAACATGACATTTTTGTGGGAAGAGAAAAAAAAGCACCACCAGAAATTAATAAAGCTTTTTGATAAAAAAACAGAAGCCAATATTCCGGCAAACCTTCTTCGAAAATTATATGCAAATCCTGACAGTCCGCAGTTTATAGTTACCAAGAAAATTGTTACAACTAAAATTATTCAACAACCTGCATTTGCTGATGAATCAGAAAAGGATTCTGAAATAAAGGAAAATGAAGCTGGTAAGAGATCTTTACTGAGTTCTGTAAAAAAGATATTTCGAAGAAAAGTAAAAGAAGATTCAGTACCTGTAATTACACAAACCCCAACTGTGTTTAGAGAAACCAATACTATAATAGATACTATAAAAAATGAAAAGGAGCCTGCGCTTCAAAAACAGGAAACGGTAGTACAAATAATTTCCCATCTCAAAAATGAAGACTTAAAATCCCAGCAACTACTTGCTCAGAATGAATCCGAAATAATTGAAAACGACAACCTACTAATCCAAAAAATTCGGGATATCATAATAAATCTTAAAACCAAAGAGCAGAAAAGGACTGATGCAAATATTACCAAAGCAAAAGGAGTAGTAAAGGAATCACTGATTAAGATTTTTTCACTGGGCATCATAGGAATTGCGTCCATATTGATATTCAGCTTAATGATAATGGGAGATGTTAAGAGAAGTAACTTTCACAAAAACCAACTTATGGATGCGAAAACCCAGGCAGAGGATCTTGCCCGTACCAAGGAGCTGTTCCTTGCCACTATGAGCCATGAAATCAGGACACCTCTGAACTCTATCCTTGGTTTTACCGAACAGCTTTCACAGACTAATCTTCTTAACAGACAAAAATATTTTCTTCAGGCAATTAATAACTCGACCTCACACCTCTTGTTGCTGGTGAATGATATACTTGATATTTCAAGAATAGAATCCGGAAAAATCGAGTTTGAAAAAACTGTTTTTAATCTAAAAGAAATTATTGAAAACGTTTATGATTCTTTCTTCTTAAAAGCTGCAGAGAAGGAGCTTTTATTTTCCTTTATCGACGGAGAAATTAACTATCCATTCATCAAAGGTGATCCGTTAAGGTTAAAACAGATAATTTATAACCTTGTTAGTAATGCACTTAAATTTACAGAAGAGGGCAAGGTTCAGCTACAATGCTCGGCTTTAGCCCTGGATGATAATAAGTGCAGAGTAAGCATAGTTGTAACTGATACTGGTATCGGAATTTCTCCTGACAAAATAGATTCCATCTTTGAATCATTTAACCAGGGGGACTCGAGCATTACAAGGAAGTTTGGCGGTTCGGGCTTAGGGCTTGCTATTTGTAAAAAACTAGTTGAAATGCAAGGAGGACAAATATCAGTTAAAAGTGTACCCGGCTCAGGATCCGAATTTAACTTTTTTATTGATTATGAAATTTCTGCAGAGGAGTTTATTCAGGTTACAAAACCTAAATTTACAGATTTTGGCAGCTTTAAGGATCTGAAAGTATTAATAGCCGAAGATGATGAGTTTAACCTATTGCTCTTTCATACCATTATCTCCAAATGGAATATGAAGGCAAAACTTGTTTCTAATGGAGAAGAAGCTTACGCTGCAGCGCTGCTGGAGCCATTTGACATCATCATTACAGATGTGCATATGCCTGGCATGAGCGGTTTTGATCTTGTAAAAAAACTAAAGAGCCATAAAGATCTCAAAAAAATTCCTGTGATTGCCACTACTGCTAATGTGGTAAAAGATGCCCTTCAAAAAGCCCAAAGCAGTTTTGATGCAGTTGTTCTTAAACCATTCAAAGAGGATGAGCTGGCAGAGGCAATTCATCAGTTTATTCCTCATCATGAAAAGAGTGCCTTATCCGAAGAAGAGGGATTGATTTGCAATCAGGGAAATATCCTGGAAGATTTTATTAAGTTTTCTGATGGAGATATAAGGGCTCTTTCTGTTATGATAGATACGTTTATTCAATCAGCTTCAACACAGATTGAAAACCTTGAAGGATATTCAAAAGATAAAGATTGGGAAAAAATAAAATTTGCTGCCCATAAAATGATTCCCGGCTTTGGCCACCTGAAAAATCAGGAACTCACAGACCTTTTGAAAGAACTTGAAAACTACCTTGAATTAAAGGAGAAGCCTGATGAAGGTTTAGTAGAGGAAATGGTGAATAAAATCAATTTTAAAGGAAAAAAACAGATAGATAATTTACTTAAAGAAAAGACTAAACTAAATCGAACCTAAATTTCAATATTAAAAAGTTTAAGTTTATTATAGAGGGTCTTTCGGTCTATATTTAATATCCTGGCAGCACTGGACTTATTATATTTTACCTTCTCCAGAACACTCAGAATATACTCCCTCTCCTGTTTAAGACTTGCAGCTTTCAGATCATAACCTCCAAAGGTATTTTCGGAGGAAATACCTGGTGAAACCCTTAATTCATATGGAATAATTTCTGGAGAGACAACTGATTGGCCAGTTGAATCCGTCATTAAAACAGTTTTCTTTACTACATTTTTTAACTCTCTTAAATTACCAGGCCAAGAATATTTCACCATTATATCCATTGCTTCTTCAGAAAACCCCTCTATAGATTTACCCAATTCTTTATTGGCATCTTTCATAAATTTAAGGATGAAGCCTTCTATGTCTTCCTTACGTTCTCTAAGAGAAGGAACTGAAACGGAAAATTCATTTAATCTATGATACAGGTCTTCACGGAATAAGCCCTTCGCTACTGAATCTTTAAGATTGTCGTTGGTTGCAGCTATAATCCGCACATCTATTTCCTGGCTCTTTCCTGCTCCAACCCTTCTTATTTGTCTTTCCTGAATGACACGCAACAACATCACCTGAACCTCCATTGGTAAATTACCGATTTCATCAAGGAAGATAGATCCGCCATCTGCTAATTCGAAATGACCCGCTTTGTCAAAGCCTGCACCTGTGAATGCCCCTTTAACATGACCAAACAATTCACTTGGACCAAGCTCTGCTGACAAAACTCCGCAATCAATTGCTACGAAAGGTTTGTTATTTCGCTTACTTCTTGCATGAATTAGTCGCGCGGCAAATTCCTTACCAGTGCCACTTTCCCCATTAATGAGCACGGAAAGATTTGTTGGAGCAACAAGCTCTATTGCTTTCAATGTTTCAAGAGAAGATTTACTTCTCCCATAATGGTAAAATGAAGTATCTTCAGTAGAAGGCGTTTCTTTTGAAACTTTATTATCTGATTTTAAAGCTGACTGAATGGCGATAATCAGTTCATCTGTATTAACAGGTTTTGTAATATATTCATAAGCGCCAGACTTTATTGCTTTTACAGCGGTCCTGACATCAACAAAACTTGTCATTAATATTAAAGGCAGGTCCGGCGTCAGATTTTTTATCTCCTTAAGAAGCTCAAGCCCATTGATATCGGGCAATCGGAGATCTACAAGACAAAGAGAAAAAAGTGTTTTTTTTATTGTCCTAAGGGCGTCAGAAGAAGTCCCCACAGAAGTAACTAAGAAATTATTCTTGGTAAGAAATGTTTCCAGCATCAGGCGGAACACAGGATCGTCATCTATAACCAGTATGTGTTTCAAGCCAATCTTTAGTCTTTAATAAAGTTTAAATATAAGAAAAAATATTCAAATTGGAAAGGCTGAAGATACTATATAGTCAGGAGTCTTCTGACCAACTTCTCAACCTATGATATATTCCACGATTAGAAGTGACGTATATTGCACTTTTAAAAAAATAATAATATAATATTTATAACCTTCCCTTTAAATTTCAAGTACAATCCTGAAATTTTATAATACTCATTACATTTTTTCTAAGAACATTTTATTCTGATTATTCAAAAACCAAAAATTAATGAAAAAACAATTACTGTTTATTGCTTCTATTTTTACAGCATTCAATCTTTCAGCTCAACAACTTGACAATGCAAGCTTTGAATCATGGGAGGTGAATGAAAATCAAAATGCTTTTCTGACTGGGCATTGGGATTCCCCAAGTATTTGCCAAAGTCCGAAGAGTTGCTATTATTTCCTAGGAGCGACTTCAGGACGCAGTGGACGTGCTGCTAAGATCTATGCTTATAACAATGGTTTTGAAGTTGTTTCATCACCTTTGCAGTACTACGGTCCTCTGGCATCAAAACCCAGCAAATTGACATTTTGGTATAAATCTACCAAGCCATTGACAGCAGGCATTATCATAACAAAAGGAGAGCCTCTCGATGTTAATGAGCTAACTGATGCAACAGGTTATGGACAGTCAATTGTTCTTCCTGCTGAATCATTCACCAAAGTAGAAATACCATTGATCTACCAAAAGGAAGAAGCAACCGACAGTGTGGGGGTAATTTTCACATTTGGAAAACAAGAACTAAGTAGCTCAGATTATTTCATTATTGATGATGTAGAGCTTAGCTATGAAGTTACTGGTTTGTCAGATAAACAAATGATTCAGATGATTGGAAGCAATATTGTTACATCTTCCCTGAACCTTAAAGAATCTGTTGAAGCACTTAACGTATACAATACTTCAGGTATACAGGTATTCAGCTCGGTAAATACTCAGAACGCTGATTTTTCAAGTCTTCCCGAAGGTCTGTATATGGTTATTTTGAAAAAAGGTAATTCAATGGGAACAATGAAAGTACTTAAGAACTAAAATTTAAAGTGGCTGCCTGTAATATCGGGCAGGTGCATTTTCTCGAATACTGATTATTCTTTGTTTTTTTAAACTACAATTTTCACCTATGTTTCATTAACATTTGTCTAATCACTTTTGACCTTGTAAAAGAACTTTGTATGGCGCATTCTTAAGAATTAGAAAAAATTTTCGTAGCATATACCTACAAATCAAATCCTTAAGATTACCTTTGATTTATAATCATAAATTTTCATTGCCTTTAATTTTTTTGAAGGCATTTTAATTCTTCATTTTTAATTATAAAATAAAAAATCTATGAAAAAACAACTACTATTTATTGCTTCACTTTTTGCAGCATTTAATCTTTCCGCACAAACTCAGCTTCCAAACTCCAACTTTGAGGAGTGGTCAACTGACGAAGAATCCGAATCTGAACAACCTACGTCCTGGTTGCCTGCAACGGATTGTGACGTTACGCCATGTTTGGTTTATAGTGAAAAAACAACTGATAGCCACTCTGGCAGTGCTGTAAAAATCATTACTTTAAAAGATAGCGAATCTGGCGAAGTTTCTTCTTCCGTCCTCGGTGCTTTTGTTTTTCCATTTGCTGATAAACCTACAAAAGTTACCTTTTGGTATAAATCCTCCGCTACGGCAGGTGCAACTATTCAGTTGAATACCGGAAACATATTTGCTCCCGTCACTGTTGGCCAGGGGATTGGTATATTTTCAGCATCAACAGAATTCAAAAAAGCAGAATTCGACGTTACATACAGTTCCGAAGATGCTCCATTGTTTGTGATATTCGGAGTTTCTCTAGCAGATGATGAAATTTCCGAGACAGATTACATCATTATCGATGATGTTCAACTTGTATATGATGTAACTTCCATATCTAACAAGCAGATGGCAGACCTTGTTGGAAGTAACATTGTAACCAATTCCCTTAATCTGAAATCTAATGTAGATGAACTTTATGTTTACAATTCTTCTGGGATTCTTGCTCTTTCCGCTGCAAATACTCAGAATGCTGATTTCTCAAGCCTTCCGGAAGGTCTTTACATGGTGACCTTGAAAAAAGGCAATTCAGTAGGAACAATGAAAGTTATCAAAAAATAAACTCTAATAAAATTATCTAAAAAAGGCTGCCACATATAAGTGACAGCCTTTTTTAGTTCCTCATTAAAATTATCAGAACTTCATTCTCTCACTTACTCCTTCTCAATATTTAACAATAATTTTCTTACGATATACCGGGTTGTTCATGATTTTCCGATTGCACTTCTTCTTTACTTTTCCTTTTTCCTGTAAAGAACTTCCAGATAAAAGTTAATGCCGCTCCGAGACCAAGAATAATAACCTTTCCAAACTTCGCCAGAATTCCGAAGAAACCGACTTTAGCCAATACTTTTCCTGCAACCAGCCCTCCAATTCCATAAGCTGCCACTTTGTCGACTTCCGGATTAAAATCAGAATATCTATATCCTTCAGAAAACTCAACACTTGCAAGTACATTACCGATATCTTTATTAATAGCTCCAAGTTGAGACATACCTCCAATTGCATTAAGCATGAGATATCCTTTTCTTCCTAATATCCTGATATTATAATTCAGCGTGTTAGCCCCGGTAGCACTGTCTCCAAACTGGATTTCTTTTGCCCAATGAAGTTTTTTATTTTCTGCATCATAATAAGGTTTCGCTGCCCAACCAATCAAATGCACTGGTTCATAGCCTTCTTGAATACGGGTAGGATTTGCAGCTTCTGCGTCTTTCTTCATTTCAGCCAAAAGCTCATCATAGTCAATATCCTCGGCATCATCATCATCTATGTGGCCCTCTTCAGAATATTCAATAGATATTGCCCAGCTATCCGGGTGCAATGGGCCCATATCTTCCGGAAAAAGTAATCCCAGAATGTTAGGGTCCTCCGGATTACCCCATAAAGAATGTAAGACATAAATGCTCTGCTCTGCATTGAGAAATTTAAAACCCGCCGGGACTTTTATCGTAGCGTAATCCCTGATTTTCACCAGACCAGTCTGGTATTGAAAGCTATTTTCAAGACTGTCAAGATAAAGTATTGAAGAAAGGGTATCTTCTGACACCTCTTCCTCCTCTTCCGGAGGAAGAGAATAAGTTAAAATGGGAAACAGGAAACAGACAAAAAATAGAAAGTAAAGTTTTCTCATAATAGATTAGTTTATAAAAATGGTTTACGAAAATTCATATTTCACAAAGGTGAAATATGCAAAAAGTTAATCACTGAAATTCAAAGGTCTTAGACTCATTCTAATACAGAGATTTACAAAAATAAGCTTTCTCGCTCAGAATTGCGGTATCGTCAAATTTTATTTTCTATTGACTGAAGATGTTTGGAGTTCAGATCATATAAATATTTTCCCAAAAAACCACTCCCTGCAGCAGAAGCTACATGCCAGAGCCAATGAGTGCCCATTGGCAAAAGTGTAAAGTTTCCTGAATCTGCTCCTCTGAAATAAAGTGCCAGGATCATTAGAACGCAGGACAAAATCAAATCTGTAATACCTGCAAATTTTGTTTTAATCAGTAATATAAGGCATGGCAAAAATATCATTACTCCGGTAACAAAATAATTCAGATTAATAAGATCATGACCGGAAAGTGTTACAAATTTATAAACAAACAACCTGACCAGTATAAACGGAGCCATTGCAAGTGTAATCTTCCACCAGGATTTTAAAATCCTGTACCAGAAGTATATACTGACAGAAAATGTCAATAACACAATAGGAAGTACATCCAATTGCAATAAAAGTGAAGACGATCTGAAAGCATGATACAACGTACTACCAAGTCCACCCAAAAACAGGAGCGGCAGACAAAAAGTAAGGAATGCATGCTTTTTGTAGTTTCCCTGAATTTTTATAAGCCATATAACAACGGGGACCAGAAACGCCAGTGAAGAGAGGGCATTCCAGGGTTCAGCAATAATGTTGCTCAGGTTGGTTTCTGCATAAACCGGACCTCCGTCCGATAATATTTCATGAAAGTTTGGCAAAATATTTATGTCCCTTTTAATTATTTCAGAATATTAAACAATAATCTCGGAAAGATCATTTCCTTTTTTTTAGATACTTGTTATTTATTTTTCCTAAAGGCTCATTTTCATACAAATCTAATACCTCTTTTGAAAAACGCTTTATTTTAAACAACGCCTCTGCTTTTCAAATCAATATTTCTAACTTCACAGCTGTAAATTGGTTTGACCCGAAATTAACGTTTCACTTAAAAAAATCTTTTATGTGGCAGGAAAAAGAAAACAGACTGGAACAAACCTTTACTTTTAAAAATTTCTCCGAAGCTTTTGCCTTTATGGCTCGTGTGGCACTTCTGGCAGAGAAAATGGATCACCATCCGGACTGGTCCAACTCCTGGAATAAAGTCCAAATTCAGCTGACAACGCATAGCGCGGGAAATAGAATAACCGAAAAAGACAGAAAACTTGCCGAAGCTATAGATCGGCTTATTAACTAAATGGAAGAAAAAGAGGGAAAATTAATTTTAGTTCCAACCCCGATAGGAAACCTTGAGGATATCACTCTTAGAGCATTAAGAATTCTTAAGGAAGCTGATATGATCCTTGCAGAAGATACAAGAACAAGCGGCCACTTATTAAAACATTATGAAATTAACAACAGGCTTCAGAGTTACCATATTTTTAATGAGCATAAAGCTGTTGAAGGTATTGTAAGTAAAATGAAAGAAGGACAGCTGGTGGCACTTATCTCAGATGCAGGAACACCTTCCATTTCTGATCCTGGCTTTTTACTGGTAAGGGAATCTCTTAAACATGGCATAGATGTAGAATGCCTTCCCGGTCCTACTGCCTTTGTCCCAGCCTTAGTGAAATCTGGACTTCCATCTGACAGGTTTACTTTTGAAGGATTTCTTCCTCATAAAAAAGGAAGACATACCCGTCTGCAAAGCCTGATTCCTGAAGAACGCACTATGATTTTTTATGAATCTCCTCATCGTTTAATAAAAACCCTGGAGCAGTTTGAAGAAATATTCGGACCAGAGCGAAATGCTTCTGTATCAAGAGAGCTTACCAAATTATATGAAGAGACTGTCAATGGGACATTAAAAGAAATTAAGGAACACTTTTCACAGAAAACAGTGAAAGGTGAAATTGTAATGATTGTTGCGGGAAGGGAAGATAAATAAAGTTTGAAAGCTGAAAGTTAAAGGTTTGAATTTTCTTAGTTTCAGATTCTTCACAAGACATAAAATTTAGGGAATAAACATGCATAGGTGTATCCTATGCATGATTATGATTGATATCGATTCAGTTATTAATTACCAGATCTTCCATACACTCGATCCATATAGGATGGTTGTTCAGGCTCTCTACCAACTGCCAGTGCTCCCCACCATGTTCTTTGAACATATCCCTGTATTCAACACCTCCTTCAATAGTAGTTTCCAGGCAGTCTGCAACAAATGATGGAGAAAATGCCAATACTCTTTTTACTCCCTTTTCTCCCAGTTCTTTTATAAGGTCATCCGTGTATGGCTTGATCCACGGTGTTTTCCCTAGTCTTGACTGGAATGCAACCGAATATGTTCCCTCTGCAAGGCCTAGTTCTTTCACCAGATGTCGTGTTGTTTCATAACACTGAGCCCTGTAGCAATAATAATTTTTGGAATGGTATTTTGAACAGCATTTATCATTCAGCTGACAATAACCCTGAACTGCTGATTTTTTAATTTGTCTTTCCGGAATACCATGGTAAGTAAATATTATATGATCGAACCTATCCTTTTCAATATATTTTCTGCCAATCTCCGCAAAGGCTTTAATGAATAATGGATGATTAGGGAAATTAGCAACGATCTTAATCTCTGGAATTACCTCCCATTTATTGATATATTCCATTGCTTTCTCAACCGCAGAACCTGTAGAAGCGCTGGCATACTGAGGAAAAAGAGGCAGAATTACGATTTTTTCAAAACCTTTACCCTCCATTTCTTTAACAGTCTTTTCAATTGATGGATTCTGGTACCTCATACCGAAAAAAACCTGAAAATTTTCCCCCAATTTTTCCTGTAAAAGTTTTTGAGCCTCAATACCATAAGTCAGCAAAGGCGAACCTTCGTCTGTCCATAACTCCTTATAAACCTTTGCTGATTTGGGCGCTCTGAATGGAGCAATTATAAAATTAATCAGGAACCAGCGGTTAAGAAATGGAATATCGATTACCCTTCTGTCCATCAAAAACTCTCTTAGATATTTTCTGACATCTGGAACAGACGGACTATCAGGCGTTCCCAGATTGATGAGGAAAACTGCAGTTTTCTTTACTTTATTCATGCGGCAAAAATACTAAAAGCGGGAAATTTAACCGGAATTAAGCATTAAAAAAATGTCAGTGATAATTAACTCATTAGAAGTTACCATTAAGTATTTGATTAAAATGATTGACAAGATTTTTCAACTACGATCAAATAATAATTTTTACCCAGAGTTCAGAGATTAAAAAATGAATTAAAATTCAGCACACGGAATTTAAGACACGGCCGATTTTCTATCAATACTCAGTAAATCAAAATTCCAAAATTGAATTTCCTATAATACAAATCATTTACATATCTTTGCAGCTATGGAAAAAGTAAGTGCGACGGTAGAAAACACCTTTAAAAATATCATTTCACACGCTAAAGAATACGGATTTGTATTTCCTTCAAGTGAAATTTATGACGGACTTCAGGCTGTTTATGATTACGGACAAAATGGAGTTGAATTAAAAAACAATATCAAAACTGCATGGTGGAAAGCCATGACTCAGTTGAATGACAATGTGGTGGGGATAGATGCAGCCATCTTCATGCACCCAACCACCTGGAAAGCTTCTGGCCACGTGGATGGCTTCAGCGATCCTATGATCGACAACAAAGATTCCAAAAAAAGATATAGAGCAGACGTTCTTATTGAAGATAAAGCAGCGGAATATGAGAAAAATGGCGATAAAGCCAAAGGTGATGCCTTGGTAAAATCATTAGCTCGACTTCTTGAAGCGAATGATCTTAAAGGCGTTCAGGATCTGATCATATCTGAGAAAATTAAATGTCCTGTTTCTGGCACATCAAACTGGACAGAAGTAAGACAGTTCAACCTTATGTTTTCAACTCAGGTGGGTGCAGTTGCAGAAGATTCAAGCACAATTTACCTCAGACCTGAAACCGCTCAGGGTATATTCGTTAACTACCTGAACGTTCAAAAAACAGGAAGGATGAAAATTCCTTTTGGTATTGCTCAGATCGGTAAAGCTTTCAGAAATGAAATAGTTGCCCGTCAGTTTACCTTCCGTATGAGGGAGTTTGAGCAAATGGAAATGCAGT
Source organism: Sporocytophaga myxococcoides (assembly GCF_000775915.1). NCBI lineage: Bacteria > Pseudomonadati > Bacteroidota > Cytophagia > Cytophagales > Cytophagaceae > Sporocytophaga > Sporocytophaga myxococcoides. The sequence goes on along the minus strand of NZ_BBLT01000002.1, from coordinate 242,084 downwards.
TTTTCATTCGTCCGGGCGAAGAAATGAAATGGTATGAAGAATGGAAACAAGTAAGATTGAAATGGCATAAAGCCATCGGTTTACCTGAAGGTAAACTGAAATTCCATAATCATGAGAAGCTTGCTCACTATGCTAATGCCGCAGTAGATATAGAATACGAGTTTCCTTTCGGATTTAAAGAAATAGAAGGTATTCATTCCAGAACGGATTTCGACCTTGGTAATCATGAAAAATATTCCAAGAAAAAGCTTCAATACTTCGACAATGAACTGAATAAAAACTATGTTCCATACGTAGTTGAAACTTCGGTTGGTGCTGACAGAGCATTCCTTGCTATACTTTGCAATGCTTATACGGAAGAAACAGTCGGAGAAGGCGATGATAAAAAAGAAAGAGTGTACCTGAAACTGCATCCTGCATTAGCTCCAGTAAAAGCTGCAATATTCCCTCTTGTTAAAAAAGACGGACTTCCTGAAAAAGCTCAGGAAATCTACAAAGAGCTTAGAATGGATATGAATGTGATCTACGAAGAAAGAGATGCAATCGGCAAAAGATATACCCGTCAGGATCTGATAGGTACGCCATTTTGTATAGTAGTAGATTATGATACCCTTAAAGATAACTCCGTAACAATCCGTTATCGCGATACCATGGAGCAGGAAAGAGTACCAATCAGTGAGCTAAGACAGAAAATCAGAAAAGCCACTTCATTTAAGAGGATCCTTGAACAACTGATTTGAGTTGTAAGTAATAAGTAAAACAGAAAAGGAGGCTCAATGCCTCCTTTTCTGTTTTATTCCAAAAATACCGTATAGACGCCATGCATAGCACCTATAAAATCATGATAATGAGCGACTAATGAAACCACCTCGCATATCCATATTTCATAGCTTCCTAGAAAATTAAAAATTATCTCTTGTGAATAAGAGACGCCAGCATGGCGTCTCTACCAAATATTTCCTTTTCTCTGAAAATTTTGCTGAATTATATCTGGGCGAAAGTAAACAATACGCGCCAGGCCTAATTTGTGAAACACACCTAAAATATTGAAGAAACTTTAAACTTTTTACTTTAAACTTTTAGCTTTTTACTTTAAACTTTCAGCTCTTTAAACAAAAACTCACTTCTGTGGGTCTTATTAACTTAAAGGTTTAAGATTTGGAAACATATATAACTGTTACCTTCTATATACTAGGCCTCGCAGTATTTTTATTTGGTACGTTTAGCCTCGGTCTATATGCACTTATCATTAATCCTTTTCTTGAAACAGTCCATATCAATAAGAGACTTTCAAGAAAACAAAGAGATATTCTTCTCAAGCATTTCAAATACTATAGAGATCTCTCAGGAAGCCAGAAGATTGATTTTGAAAAAAGAATACGAAATTTTCTTATCCATAAAGAATTTATTCCTAAAGGGATTCCGCAGGTTACAGAAGAAATGCAGATTCTTGTAGCAGCTTGCGGCGTCCAGTTGACTTTTGGCTTTCCTCCGGTAAGATTTGAAAGCTTTCCTAAAATACTGATATACCCCTCTCACTACCAGTCTTCAAATGGCAAAAGGCACAAAGGCGAAGTGAGCCTAAGTGGATTTATTGCTTTTTCATGGGAAGATTTTATGTATGGATATAAAAGACCGGAAGATGGATTTAACCTGGGATTGCATGAAATGGCACATGCATTGAAAATTGAAGATGCCCTGCATCAACATCAGCAAGAATTACTTGATCATGAAAGTCTCAAAGAATGGGGAAAAATAAGTCGTCAGGAGATAAAGAAAATTAAAACAGGAAAAATGAGATTTCTCAGGCCCTATGCATTTAACAATGAAGATGAATTTTTTGCTGTATGTGTTGAATATTTCTTTGAAAAACCGGAGGAGTTTAAATTGCAGCTGCCAACGCTGTACGGTTCACTTTCAAAATTACTGAAACAAGATCCTGGAAAGATACTTCGGAATGCTAAATTTTATTTCTATCCTCCTGAAAACAGAAAACTTATGCTTTTGATGAATCAGGCGATAAAAGAATTGCCTAACCTTAAAACATTAAAGGCAAAAGTATCTTTTACCAAAAGCCTTTTTGTAAAAGGCAGGAAAATTAGTTAAATTTATACAAATCATAAAAAACATGTATTTTTATGATTCTTTCTGAACAATCTTCTTAAAAAAGACTTACTTTCTTAGTCCAATTTCAACCGGATATATTCAGACCAGAAATCATCACCAAATTGCCAACATTAAATATTTTAAAATAAATTATGGGTAAATCTCAAGAAACGTTTAACAAAAAAGAAGTAGAAAAGAAAAAACAGCAAAAGAAGAAAGAAAAGGAAGAGAAAAGCAAAGAACGTAAAGCTCATTCCAGCAAAGGTCAAAGCCTTGAGGATATGATGGCTTATGTTGATGAAAACGGGAATATTACATCAGTTCCTCCAGACCCGAATAAAAAGAAAGCTGTCATTAATCAGGATGATATACAGATCGGTGTAGCGAGAAACACAAACCGTGACGAGCCGAAACCTCTCAGAAAGGGCAAAGTAACCTTTTTTAATGAATCCAAAGGATATGGATTTATCAAGGATCTGGAAACCCAGGAAAGCATATTTGTGCATATCAATGGCATTAAGGAACCTATAAAAGAGAACGACAGAGTAACTTTTGAAACCATCAATACACCAAAAGGCCTTAATGCTGTCAGTGTAAAAAAATCATAAATCGGAGTCAAAATACTTATCCAACTGCTTTTACACCCTCGAATAAAACATTCCGGTTTGAATTTTGCAGACAGGCTGCTCATAGAAATAAAAAAATTTTATGAGTAAGCTTTTTCAAGTCCTGTTATTGTCATGTTTCTGCAATTCTGTATTCGGACAAGGTCATTCCTCCGACAGAATAAAAGTTTATTTATCCGGAAATAAAGAAAATAGTTCTCCAAGCACTTCCACCGGCACTGTATCTGGTGGAACTCTGGTTAATGGAAAACTATTTCCATTTCAGGGAACTAATTACCAATACTTTGACACCTCCAGTTATATCAACAATCGCGCATTCCTGAATGATAAAATAAGGACTGCTGTGATAGGTTCTTATAAGCAACTGGAGAAAGAAATCCCGGATAGGAAATTTTTCATTATGGAATGCAGCAATAAAAATGGTGGCAAAATTTTCCCTCACAGGACTCATCAGAACGGCTTAAGCATTGATTTTATGATGCCTTTAATAAAGGACAATAAAGCCTTTTATGGCCTCGATACAATTGGTGCCAGCCATTATTGGCTTGACTTTGACAATGAAGGAAAATACAGCGGGGACACGAGTATCTCCATTGATTTTGATCTGGTTGCCAGGCAAATTCTTTCTCTAGAAACTCAGGCAAGAAATAATGGGTATAAAATTCAGAAAGTAATTATCAAAACTGAATTTAAAAATCTTATTTTTGCCACACCTAACGGAAAAAAACTAAAGCAAAGTAACATTTACCTCGTCAATAGCCTTACCCCTTTGATTAATAGTCTACATGATGATCATTTTCATATAGACTTTGAAATCCTAAAATAAAGCGTTTGAACGGTTTTAAAATTTATTACAGTAAAAGAAAAAAAATGTAGGTACATTTTTGAACATTTTACCGTTGAAAATGTTTTTAATTTCATAAATACATAATAATGCAAGGAACAGTTAAATTTTTTAATAACTCAAAAGGTTTTGGGTTTATTAAATCAGCAGAGTCCGGTGAGGACATCTTCGTTCACTCTTCAGGTCTAATTGACGAAATTCGTGAAAACGACCAAGTTAAATTTGATCTTGAAAAAGGTAGAAAAGGCATGAATGCCGTGAACGTTCAATTAGTAAACTAAGAAATCCTATTAAAGGAATATATTCTTTAAAGCTTTAGTAATTGTAATAAAAGGCCAACTTATCAAAGTTGGCCTTTTTTATTTTTTTAAGTGAAACTTCATCACTTAAAGTCCGACCCTGAAGAGGTGATAATCATAAAGATACGGCTTCCCCTCTTAAAAGCCGCATTCAACAAGGCACTAAACTTTCGTCTTTTTAAAGCAAGTGTAACTTTTGTAACTGACGATCATTTAAAATCTCCCTTCCTTAGCATAAAATTTTCAACTAAACATAACTATTATGCTAAAAGCTATTCCAAAACCACTGCAGGAAAACAAACCTGGCTCATTGGCAAAAAAAATCCTCTTATCCCTATCAATTTTCAGTACATTCTCTGCCGCTACTGCACAGAATACTGAGAATGAAGGAACATTTGTTGGTTCCGTATCTGAATTTCAACAACAATTCAAATCGTCAAATAAGAAAAGGAAAAGTGGTCCAACTATTCTTCCACTGTCTGGTGACAAGAAGCTTACAGTTGATGTGCATTACGACAAGACGTCCGGGAACTCGAAAATAATTGCAGGTAAAATTAAAGACAATTCAAAATCTACCTTTAACCTGACATTTGAAGATGATAATCTGAAAGGAGAGTTACTCTTGCTTAATGAGAAAAAAGCTTATGAGTATTTTTCCAAAAATAAAAACGTATATGCAAAAGAGGTTGATATCAACAAAATTATTTGTATAGAAACACTAGCACCTGCAGAGGCAGCGCCAAAGGCTTCTTCATCTTTTGTAGCTCCTCAGGGATCCTATGTTTACAACCTTCAAAGTTATCCTTCCTCAGAATTTGTCGTATACCTTGACTTCGATGGACAATATGTAGTGGATCCATACTGGAATGGAGGATTGCCTATAAATGCTTTACCTTCCCACTTGAATGAAACAGAAATAGAGGAAGCCTGGAGACTGATAAGCGAAGATTACAGACCTTTTAACATTAACATTACAACCGACTCCACTGTATTTTTAGCCACACCGATCAATAAAAGAGTAAAGATAATATTCACCCCTACTGACGATGCTGCTCCAGGATGGGGAGGATATGCCCGAATAGGTTCTTTTCCTATGAATGAAGATACACCATCTTGGGTTTTTCTTTCAACCTCTAAATATGCAGGAGAATGCGGCTCTCATGAAATCGGCCATACCCTCGGTCTTTATCATGATGGTACAAATGACCCTTACAGTGAATATTTCGCTGGACACGGAAATTGGGCACCGATCATGGGAGACGGCTATTATAGAAGTGTTGTGCAATTCAGCAAAGGAGAGTACAATCGTGCTACAAATATTTACCAGGATGATATCGCGGTCATCTCATCTGAAAATGGATTTTCATTCAAAACAGACGAAAGCGGTGACATTCCTTCTCAGGCGAAACAACTTATCTATAATAGTGCAGGCTATGTTTCTCCATCCGACAATAATGGTGTAATAGAAAAAAGAGATGACGTTGATTATTTCTATTTTACCACCTTAGGAGGCAGTGTACAAATTACTGCAAATCCAGATCCTTACTATCCTAACCTTGACATTTCTTTTACCCTTAAAGATGCATCTGGCAACACAATAACAGTATCTGACCTGGAAGGATTAAGTGCTAATATTGATACAATAGTGCCTGCAGGAACCTACTTCCTAATTGTGGATGGTGTTGGTTATGGAGATCCCGCAACAAACGGATACTCAGATTATGGATCTCTTGGATACTACTCTCTGGCTGGAGGAATAAGTAATTCAACTAACAACCAAATTCCTACTGTGACAATCACGGCTCCATCAGAAGGCACTGATATCCTTATTGGGACACCGATTACCATATCAGTTAATGCAAGTGATGCTGATGGTACAGTAACCAGAGTTGATTTTTATGATGGAACAACATTCCTGGGATCAGATATTAATGCACCATACTCATTCTTGTATAACAATGCTCCTGGAGGGACAAGAACCTTTAAAGCTGTAGCTTTTGACAATCAGGGCGGCCAAAATTATCATACCGTTACTGTACTTATTGCACCTGCGAATCAATTGCCTGTAGTATTTGTTACTTATCCATCCAATGGAGCAGTGCTACCTCCAAGCTACACAGTGCTTGCCACAGTAGACGCTGTTGATAATGACGGAACTATTACTGCGGTCTACTTTTACAATAACAATACAATTGTAGGGGTTGATTTTACTGCACCATATACACAGCACATAGAAACTTATTTTCCAGGAGTTTACAATATAAAAGCAGAAGCTGTAGATAACAGAAATGGCCGTACATTTTCAGATGTCGTTTCATTTACTGTATTACCTAACGGATTGTCAGGACCATCATGTGTTACCAAAGGAATACCATACAACTTCCAGGTATATGCTGAATACCCTAATCCTGTAAACATAACAGCATATACCAATTCGGATGCTACTGTTTCTTTCAGTTATTATGACAGAAAATATTTTGATGTCACTTTTGGTCAATATGCTGCACCATCTGTAACTGTAACAGCTTTACTAAGCTATTCAACTTATCCATATAATGTAGAATACACGAAAGTCGTATCAACAAATGGCTGTGGAACGAGAGCTGCAGTAATGGCTACACCACTTCCAGACGGAAATCAAACAGCTGTTTCATTGGACACAAAAGAAACAATTACTTCTTTCAAGGTAATTGATATGACAGGGAGAGAAGTAGCATCAGGCGCTGGACAGAATGTCACTGAAGTCATAGTCGGCGACAATCTCAAAAGCGGTATATATATAGTAAATATTATAGCAGAAAGTGGAAGCTATACACATAAAATAGTAAAATAAAGTTTTACCAAGTTAATTTAAATTCCTGAAAGGGCTTTTTGTAATGAAAAGCCCTTTTTTAATGTAAATATTTACAAACCAGTTATCAAAATTATCATCCCAAAAAGGTAGTAGAATTAGCAAAATTTCCTTGAAACAATTCTAATTTCTTTTTTCTTAAATAAAAAAGACAGGCTCTGAAATATAGCTCAGAATTCCCTATCTTGAAGGAAATCTTTATGGTCTTGGCGGCTTTCTTTATAATTATATTTCTGATTACCACATTTATTTTCCTTTATGAGACAATAGGAAGGAAAGTATTGAGCCTTGGAGAATGGATCCTTACTAATTTTATGAAGCTCAATCCAATCCAGATTCATATTTTAGAATACAACTTTCGCTACTATCAAAAACTTTCTCCGAATAATAAATTAAAATTTCAGAGGAGGGTTAAGTTTTTCCTGTTAAATAAAAAATTCTACCCTCAGGGAGGTATGAACATCACTGAAGAAATGAAAATTATGATCGGTGCATGTTTTGTTCAGCTAACCTTTGGGCTACGTCCCATTAAATTAAGGCATTTCAGCCGTTTCTATATTTACCCAACCCGGTATTATTCCAAAATAACCAATCTTCAGCATGTCGGTGAAGTGCAGACAGATGGGGCTATTGTATTGTCATGGCAGCATTTTCAGCAAGGGTATGAGATTCCTGACGATGGCTTTAATGTAGGACTTCATGAAATGGCCCATGCCATTAAACTTGCAGACATGTATGATGATGACGATGATTTTGAAGGGAATAGCCTGTTTGACTACAAAGATCTGGTACGCTTTTTCAAAATTGGGAAGACCGAAATAAATGAGATCAAGAAAGATAAAACGCACTTCCTCCGCAAATATGCATCGACCAATATTGAAGAATTATTTGCTGTATCTGTAGAATATTTTTTCGAAAAACCAGAAGAATTCAGGATAGAAGTGCCACACCTATACCAGATTCTTGTTAGGCTTTTAAAACAAGATCCTGCCAATACCCATTTCACAACTTTTACAGAAAGAGAAAGAAAGAAAAGCACTTAACAAACACTAAGCTTTAAAAATCATCACTTTATACAATCGAAACCCTAGAAATAATTAAAACTATTCTCTTTCATTCACAAATCTCTGATTTCAATTACTGATGTCCATTGGTTTTATTGCACCATTTTAACCTGAAAATGGTTAAAAAATGTGATCAATTCTAACCAAAAAGCTCATTTAACCTAAAATTGATTACCTTTGCATTCCTCAAAAAAGGTTAAATTTATCTGATTCTGAAGATTCAAGGGGATGCCAATTCAGAAAACAGAACAAAGTCATTTATTTACAATGCTTTGCCAAAGTCGAGGCAATATTGAAAATATGCCTGAAAAGCAAACAAATATATCAGACTCCTGAAATAAATTTTTAAGAAATTAAAGAAATATATAACAAAGTGAAGTACAGGGAATACAAGAACGTCGATCTTGCAAAAGTAGGAGAAGAAGTACTTTCCTACTGGAAGCAGCATAAGGTTTTCGAACAATCTATAACGAGCAGAGAAGGTGCTCCAAGTTTTACATTTTACGAAGGTCCTCCTTCTGCAAATGGAACTCCCGGTATTCACCACGTAATGGCAAGAACGGTAAAGGATATTTTCTGCCGCTATAAAACTTTAAAAGGATTTCAGGTAAAAAGAAAAGGTGGCTGGGATACACATGGCCTTCCTGTAGAGCTGCAGGTTGAAAAAGAACTTGGTATTACTAAAGAAGATATTGGTAAAAAAATATCAGTAGAAGAATACAACCAGAAATGCCGTGAAGCTGTGATGAAATATAAATCACAGTGGGATGACCTTACTGAAAAGATGGGTTATTGGGTAGACCTTGACAATCCTTATATCACTTTTGAGAAAGCATATATAGAGTCTGTATGGTTTCTGTTAAAGGAGCTATATAAAAAAGGCTTTTTGTACAAAGGGTATACCATTCAGCCATATTCTCCTGCAGCTGGTACCGGACTTAGCTCTCACGAGCTGAATCAGCCCGGAACCTATAAAGATGTAAGAGATACCTCTGCAGTGGCTCAGTTTAAGGTAGCAGATAGCTCAAAGGAAAAAGTAAAAAGTCTCTTGGGTCTATCGGATGCAGAAACAGATCAGACTTATTTCCTGGCATGGACGACCACTCCGTGGACACTTCCTTCAAACAGCGCCCTTGCAGTGGGCGAGAACATTACCTATGTCGCTGTAAAAACATTTAACCCTTATACTTTTAAGCCAGGAATTGTTATCCTTGCTAAAGATCTTGCCGGAAAATACTTCAATGCTAAGAATGCAGAACTGAAGCTGGAAGACTTTAAAGAGGGTGATAAAAATATTCCTTTCAAAACTTTAAAAGAAGTTAAAGGAAAAGAACTTGTTGGCATCAGATATGAACAACTTCTGCCTTATGTACAGCCGGAAGAAGCAGACAAGGCCTTCAAAGTGATACCTGGTGACTTCGTAAGTACTGAAGATGGTACAGGTATCGTTCACATTGCTCCTACCTTTGGTGCAGACGATGCAAGAGTAGCAAAACTTGCTGGCGTGCCTGCTATTACTGTTAAGGATGAAGAAGGCAACCAACTTCCACTTGTAGATAAACAAGGAAAGTTTGTAATTGAAGTAAAAGACTTTCCGGGAGAGTATGTAAAAGAAGCTTACCTGACTGAAGCCGAAAAAGAGGAAGAGAGAAAAAAGCAGGGCCGCGATAAATACCTTTCGGTAGATGAAAGAATCGGAATAAAGCTCAAGACTGAAAACAAAGCTTTCAAAGTTGAGAAGTATGAGCACTCCTACCCTCACTGCTGGAGAACAGATAAACCTGTATTATACTATCCGCTTGATTCCTGGTTTATCAAAACGACTGCTGTAAAAGACAGACTGGTTGAATTAAACAAAACCATCAACTGGAAGCCTGCAAGTACCGGTACCGGACGTTTTGGTAACTGGCTGGAAAATCTTGTAGATTGGAACCTTTCAAGATCAAGATACTGGGGAACTCCGCTTCCTATTTGGAGAACTGAAGATGGTAAGGAAGAAAAATGTATCGGTTCTCTTCAGGAGCTGAATGAGGAAATTCAGAAAGCAAACAAAGCGCTTAACATCACCGCTGAAACTCTTGCTCAAAAAGAAAAGGAATTCAATACAAAGATCTACAATCTTAAATCAATCGAAGATTTGCACCGCCCTTATGTTGATCAGATTGTACTGGTAAGTGAATCAGGCAAACCGATGATCCGTGAGACTGATCTGATCGACGTTTGGTTTGATTCCGGTGCTATGCCTTATGCTCAATGGCATTACCCCTTTGAGAATAAAGATGTATTTGACAATAACTTCCCGGCAGACTTTATTGCTGAAGGGGTTGATCAGACAAGAGGATGGTTCTTTACACTTCACGCAATAGCAGTGATGTTAAAAGACTCCGTTGCGTTTAAAAATGTAATAGCCAATGGTCTTGTATTGGACAAAAACGGAGCAAAGATGTCCAAGAGAGTTGGTAACGTAATCAATCCATTTGAGACCATCGGTCAGTTCGGACCAGATGCGACCAGATGGTACATGATCGTTAACGCACCACCTTGGGATAACCTGAAATTCAATATTGACGGGGTGACTGAAGTTCAGAGAAGATTCTTCGGAACACTTCAGAACACTTATTCCTTCTTCGCACTGTATTCAAATCTTGACAACTTTACCTTTAAAGAAGCAGAGGTTCCTTTAAACAAAAGAACTGAAAGCGACAGATGGATCATTTCAAGACTTAATACCCTTATCAAAAAAGTGGATGAGGCCTATGCTGAATATGAGCCAACAAAGGCCGGCAGAGAGATCCAGGATTTTGTAGTAGACGATTTGAGTAACTGGTATGTTCGTCTCAACAGAAAACGTTTCTGGAAAGGTGAATACAATGAAGATAAGATAGCAGCATATCAGACATTATATACTTGTCTCCTAACAGTTGCAAAGCTTTCAGCATCTATCGCTCCTTTCTATTCGGAAAAACTCTTCCTTGATTTGAACGAAGTAAGCGGGAAAGAAAAAGTTGCAAGTATCCATCTAAGCAAATTCCCAGTTGCTGATGAAAAACATATCGATCTTGATCTTGAAGAAAGAATGTCATTGGCACAGAGAATTTCATCGCTCGTGCATTCTCTAAGAAAAGGTCATACAATAAAAGTAAGACAGCCACTTTCAAGGTTATTGATTCCGGTACTGAATCAGGAATACAAAAACAGAATAGTGGCCGTTGAAGATTTGATCCTTTCTGAGGTTAATATCAAGAAGATCGAATACATCGAAGATACTTCAGGAGTTGTAGTGAAAAAGATCAAGCCTAACTTCAAGAAACTTGGGAAAGAATATGGTCCGAGATTAAAAGAAGTGGGAGCTGCCATCTCTGCAATGACTCAGGATGACATTCAGAAACTGGAGAAAGAAAATGCTTTCAAAATAAAGCTTACAGGAGACATCGTTCAGATATCCCTTGAAGATGTTGAAATTTCTTCTGAAGATATTCCTGGATGGTCTGTAGCAAGTGAAAACGGCGTTACTGTGGCTCTTGACATTACCATTACTGAAGAGCTGAAAAAAGAAGGTATTGCCAGAGATGTTGTGAACAGAGTACAGAACATGAGAAAAGACATGGGTCTCGAAGTTCAAGACAAAATCAAAATCACCATTCAGAAAAAAGATGAGCTGATAGACAATGCCTTGCTTGCAAATAAAGAATATATCTGCAGTGAAACCCAAGCATTATCCCTTGTTCTCACAGAAAATCTAAAAGATGGCAAGCTTGTTGATATGGACGAGCATCAGCTTGTAATGAAAATTGAACTTTAAAAACTATAAAGAGGCATGGCCCTTCAATATAAATACTATAAGTACTACTTCCTTACTCTTGGAGTAATTGTTCTTGATCAGATTGTAAAGCTTCTGGTTCATTTTAAAATGGACTTTGGTTATCCTGGCCAGATCAGAATCTTTGACGACTGGTTTAAGCTTTACTATACAACCAATCCTGGTATGGCTTTCGGTTTTGAATTAGGTATACCTTATGGAAAGCTTATTCTAAGCCTGTTTAGAATCATCGCAATGGTTGCTATTTCAGTGTATTTATATCGACTTGCAAAAAAAGACATGGCTCCCGGTATGCTTTGGTGTATTGCTTTGATACTTGGAGGTGCAATAGGCAATGTAATAGACAGTACCTTTTACGGTGTATTACTGAACAACGCTCCTGACGGCTCAAGCACACCATGGTTTCACGGACAGGTAATAGATATGTTTTATATAGATATCTGGGAAGGCAGACTACCGGAGTGGATTCCGATATTCGGCGGAGAACATTATGCCTTCTGGCCGATTTTCAATATCGCTGATGCTGCTATTTTTATTGGGGTATGTGTTATCCTCATCTGGCAGAAAAGATTCTTTAAAGATGCTGATAAGGAAGAATCTGTGACGGAGAAAGCGGAGAATAATTAATAACAGAATTTTGTATAATAAAAAGCCCTGAAGGAAATTGACTTCGGGGCTTTTTTAATACCCGGACAATATGGAACCCTTTGAATATTTTAGAATTGAAAAAGAAATTACCATTTTAACCAATAATAGTTTATACGTTAATAAAGATTTAACAAAGAAATATTTCTCTAAGAACGGCTTTATTCTAAAATACGAATCTGATGTTTGTATGATTTACAAGAGGGTTCTTTGTTCCAAAATTTCGTCACTTTTAATCCATTAAAATGGAAGAGCGAAATCAAAATAACATATAATGATTCGACAATTTATTTAACCATCAATATAAATACCATTGGTCAGACACCGACTTTGAAGGAGGAGCAACTTTGGGACACTTTTATTTCAAATTTTGAAGTCACTATCCGGACAGAAAAGGATATGACACAAAACAATAAGCAGGCATTAAAAAATACGAAAAGCAATAGTTTTAGACTAGTTGGATGGGCTTTGATAGGGGCAATTGTCTTTGGAATTCCAGCAGGAATGCTTGGTTATTATACAAATATTGATAGATTAGTTGGATTCGGGGCAGGAATTGGAATACTTATAGTAATGATTTATAAAAATGACAAAGAAAAACAATCTAAAGGCAACTAAAATAAATCAGATTGTCTGATGAAAATACTATATGTGGAATAAAGGTTTTCTTCCAAAAAGATTACCACTAGGCACTTGGATATCAGAAATTAATTAAAACGCTAATTATATGACTACTACAGGAGATTGATTTCAAATCCCTTTCAAGACCACCCCAACTCCTTCGACTTCTTCTCAAACCTGTAATAAAGCAACAATGCGGCAATGGTAAGCCCTATCAATAATCCGTACCAAACGCCTTCAACGCCCATCTTCAGCACAAATGCGAACACATATCCTAGTGGCAATGCTATTACCCAATAAGCCAGCAAAGCAATAGCTGTAGGCATCTTTACATCTTCCAGTCCGCGGAGTGCTCCAAGGTAAACAACCTGAATACCGTCAGACAATTGAAAAAAAGCACTGATTAATAAAAGGGAGGCGGCCATTTTACAGATAGATTCTTCATTGATATAAAACCAGGGCAAATCATGTCTGAACAATATAAACACCAGGGCACAGAAACTCATATATAAAACAACAAGGTGAAAAGCAGCTTTTCCTGCATTGCGAACTGCTGCATAATCCTTTCTCCCTAATTCATTTCCAACACGAACTGTTGCTGCTGCACCTATTCCCGTTGCGCCCATATAACTTACCGCGGCCATGTTTAAGGCAATATGATGTGCTGCCATTTCCGAAGCACCCAGCCAGCCAATCATTATAGCTGCCATTCCAAATGCCCCTGTTTCAAAAGCAAGCTGAGAACCCACGGCAATACTCACCCTAAACAATCTTTTAAACTCCCTAAAAGAATAGCTAATTTTTTGCATTCCTTTTATGAAAATATTGGTCCGGGAATATTTGATAACAAATATAAAAATTGAAATAGCCATAAAGATCCTTGCGATGAGGGTGGCCACTGCAGCACCACTTGTGCCAAGCTTTGGAAAGCCATAGTGGCCATAAATCAGGAGATAGTTAAGCAACAGATTCAGTACATTAGCAATTACAGTGATATACATTGCCTGTCTGGTAATGGCAAGACCTTCAGCAAACTGTTTCCAGATCTGAAATAAAATTAAAGGCACTAATGACCATACCAGAATTTTAAAGAAAGGAATAGCCAGTGCCAGTACCTCTTGGGGCTGTTGAAAATATTGCAGAAGCGGAGCAGCAAATAACAGTCCTCCGGAGAGCACTATTGCGGCTATTACATTCAATACAATACTGTGCTTCAGAATCTTTCTTATTTCCAGGTGGTTCTGTTCACCGTCTGCCTTGGCAACTAAGGGAGAAATTCCATAGGTAAGGCCAATGGCAAACATCATAAATGGAACAAACACACTAAAGGCAAATGTGGCCGATGCAAGCGGAATACTTCCTAACCCTCCAACCATAATGCTATCTGCCACTCCCACTGATATATGTCCGAATTGACTAAGAACTACAGGATAAGCTATTCTTAATGTTTCTTTATATTCCTTTAGGTTATCCCTAAACCAACTGCTGAAAATCATATCTATTTCTGAAAGGCTGCAAAATTAAGATTTGCATATAAAGAAACGTCTAAAAAACCATTAAAGTTTATAGCAATAATGAATCAAAAAAGTCTTAAAAAAACATGTAGAACAGAATTAAAGCATTGACTAATACTAAGCTACAGCATCTACTTCCTTTGGTTTTCCCTTAAAAAAGAAATATTCCCCCAGGAATGAGAACCCAATTCCTAATGTGTAAGCGAGAATATCGCTCCACAAAAATGCAAAACCAAGAATAAGAGCACCGATTCTGGTATTTCTTATTGCATCAATCCATGGTGCATGATAAAACTGACTGACTTCAATACAATAGCAGAATGTTAGAGAAAGTACTCCAATGAATGATAAACTTTTCCTGTTAAAAATAAAGGCTATGCCGAAATAGATCATCGCTGCCCAGATAGCATCGCCGAGATAAACATTGATTAAATCAGGGAGAAAAATCTTCCATTTCCGAGCAGCTAAACCAATACCGATAAGGCCTATAATAATAAAGAAATATAATACTCTATTCCTTTTCATATTTATTTCCTATGCCATTTTATAACCCCTTTCAATATCTTACCAATTTTATTGAATCTCTGTAAATCTTCTCTTATCATGGATGTAGTCATTCCATCCAGCTGAAGATTTCTATTTTCCGGATCTTCACTGAATTGCTCAGGATAAACAAGCATGAAGTTATTCTTATCAAAATATTTCTGCAATAATTTTGGTATAGAATCCATAAATATGGTGTGAGATAATGTTGACCTCCTTGCAGAAATAGCAATGAAGAGATCATCTCCTTTGAGCTGACCGGAAAAAAACGGAAAGTCATCCCAATCGGAAAAACCTTTGTAATCAGCATCAATTCCCGGCTTACTTTCATTTACTGCTTTTTTTAAATGTTGCAGGGACTCAGATACACCAAAGAAGATTACCTGGCTATTAATCTGTTTGGATAATTTCTTCACCATGTGGATCCATCTTTTAAAACCAATCTCCAGTTCTGCATTTGGAGGAACCATGACTATAATTTTTTTGATGGTATTCAATGGTTGATGAGTATGCGTTACCACGATCATCTGGTCAGTGCGATAGACAAGGTTTTCAAGCACAGTACCAAACAACTTCTCAGTAGTTGTATTCTTCTCATGCCAACCGATAATGATCTCAGTAATCATCAGCTCTTTTACAGCACGGGCAATTCCATTGGCAATATTCAGATCGATCCTTGATACAACCTCAAGTTTATTCTCTGAAGAAGCTGCATGCTTGATAGCCCTCTCCACCATCTTCTTATTTTGAATGAGTTTGTCTCTTGCTTCTTCATCATCATTTACAACTGAAACAGCATAGATTGGCTGGGACTTATCCGATTCCTTTAACATTGCAGCCATATCGATCTTAGACTCTATACTTGCAGGATTAGTTATGGCAATTAAAATTCTTTCTTCTATTTCATGATATTCTGCCCCACCCTTTGATTCTGCTATAGCCAACTTTCTTCCGGCGCTCTCTGTCACAAAAGAGCTCACCATGCAGGTAACCAGAATAAGGAGTATGGTTCCATTAAGTATAGCTTCATCAAAAAGCTTCAGGTCAAAACCTACGAGTATTACCGCAAGCGTGGCTGCTGCGTGCGAACTGCTTAATCCAAATATTAAATTTCTCTCTATAGAAGAAAATTTAAATATCTTCTGTGTGATAAAAGCCGCCACCCATTTAGTGGACAATGCAAGAACAATCAATACTCCTGCGACAAAAAGCGCTTGATAACCATTAAATAAAACTTTTATATCTACTATCATTCCCACACTGATAAGGAAAAACGGGATAAACAATGTGTTGCCAATGAATTCTATTCTATTCATTAATGGTGAAGTATGAGGTATAAGTCTGTTGAGCGAGAGGCCTGCCAGGAAGGCTCCGATAATAGGCTCTACTCCAGCAACCTCAGATAAAAAAGCTGCCGCGAATACCATTCCTAACACAAAAATGTATTGTGCACCTCCATCTCCTTCGACGTTCTTAAAAAACCACCTGGTAACTTTTGGAAAGATAAAGAGTACTATAAACCCGAATATTGCAAGGGAAATGGCTAATTTCACCCAGAAGGCTGAATCAAGGTTACCACTTACAGAACCAGTAATAACAGCCAGCAATAAGAGCACCGCTGTGTCCGTAATGATAGTACCTCCAATGGCAAGGGTTACCGCTTGCTTTTTTGTAAGTCCAAGTTTACTTGCTATCGGATAGGAAACTAAAGTATGAGAAGCAAACATACTAGCGAGTAAAACCGAGCCCTGAATACTTAGATGTAGGACGTAATAAGAAACAAGAGATCCTAATGTTAGAGGTATAAAAAAGGTAAGTGCCCCGAATATCAGGCTTTTATTTCTGTTCTTTTTAAAATCATTGAGGTCAATTTCAAGCCCCGCAAGAAACATGATATATAAAAGACCAACTGTACCGAAAAGAACGATCCCG
The DNA here is from genome assembly GCF_000775915.1 of Sporocytophaga myxococcoides. Classification (NCBI taxonomy): domain Bacteria; kingdom Pseudomonadati; phylum Bacteroidota; class Cytophagia; order Cytophagales; family Cytophagaceae; genus Sporocytophaga; species Sporocytophaga myxococcoides. Next base: position 225,219 of record NZ_BBLT01000002.1, on the reverse strand, counting down.
GAATTTCTCAATAAAAGATTAAAACCATTAGGACCAACAATCACCCCTGATATAATAAGACCTATAATTCCTGGTATCCTGAACTTCTTTAACACAATAGGTGCAAAGAATATGATAAACAATACCACTGAAAATACTAATACAGGATCTTTAAATGGCAATGAAATATCAAACAAAAACATCATGACTTTTTACTTAAAATTTAATTTACTACTTACTACTATAATTCTATCTTCATCCCTACAAAACCTCATAAAATAAGAGGGAAACCTATAACAGACATCATGCCAAACAGAACAAATTGGATAACAATGAAATTAAAATTTGATTAGAATAATCACATCTCACATTGCTCTACTAAAGCATAAGTGGATAAAATAGTTTTATTAGTTGAAAAAATCTATAAAAAACTAAAAAATATCTACTTATGACTATGAAACTAACTAAAACTTAGGACATGGAAGTCTTTTATACATTTTCCTTTTCAATGGCAATGGATAAATGTACGTAAGATTAAATTCATGAGAACCACCGGTGCGAGCAGTATTCAGTTTTGAAATTGTAAAGTCATAGCTATAAGAGATAACCAATCTTTTTATTCTATATCCCAACAGGACGATCATAGATTCATTATTCTGATTTCTTTCATAACGTTTTATAGGCAGCCCTCTATACCAAAACCCTAACATCAGATCATCATGCATCCCGTATATGCCCACGTCCAGCTGATCTGATTTACCTTGCATTTTATAATAAAAAGTAGGAGTAAGGGAATATCTGCTGGTCTTATCAGGACTATTTGCCTCTCCCCCATCCAATTTTATTTTGTAACCTCCTACAACACCTATTTTCATTGGCAGTCTGTTTACCTCATTGTAAAAAGACTGGTTAGGCATATTAATATGATGGGCAGAAATTCCGAGCCATAGATTATCTGTATAAAATAATGTTCCTGCAGAAAGATCAAAGAAGTTTTTTCTGTTCACCCCAAAATATTCCGAGGTAGGAACGCCAGAATACCCACCGTCCGTATACTGATCAGGAAATGTTAATTGTGCGTAACTAATATTTCTTGAGACATAAGCTCCCTGCAAGCCAAACCTCATTGAAAATTTCGAGGAAAAATTAACTTCCTGAGCATATTGAAGAGCGATATCTGTTGAGCTTATTGTATTTGCTCCCTGCCAATCCTTCATTAAAATTAATCCAACGCCTCCTTTTGTTTTCTTGATATAAGTATCAAGACTTGCTGAGGATGTTATATATTTCGCTTCAAGCTTAGGCCACTGAAGACGTTGATGCAGCACACCTCTCAGGTCATGTGTGCTTCCTGCAAATGCCGGATTTAAATATAAAGTATTAGCATAAAACTGCGAAAACTGAATGTCCTGTGCCTTTACCTTATTAATGGTAACAAACAGACCTGCTATCAAAACCATTATTACTAATTTCAGATTCCAATATCTTAAGCCCAACTTCATTTTGCCTACTACCATTATCTTACAATTGTAACACTACCTTCCATTTTATATGGACCTTTATATTCTTCCGAATCGCCTTCATAAGTGATTACCCATGGATATACACCTATAGGCATGGATTCTCCTTTGTATTGACCATCCCATACATCATTCCTGTCCTTGCTTTCAAAAATTATTTCTCCCCATCGGTTAAAAATCAGCATTCTAAAATTTGTAAAGTTTGAACCAAAGACTTCGTAGGTGTCATTCTTTCCATCCTTATTTGGAGAAAATGAGTTAGAGATATACAATCTCGGAGGACATACCTCTCTTAGTTCAGTAGCGTCTTCAATAGTACAACCATATTCATTAGTAATCCAAACAGAATATCTTCCTGGCAATGCAATGCTTATTGACTGAGTCGTATCCCCAGTCTGATACCATAGATATCTTTTTCCGATTCCTGCTGAAAGTTCATAGAAGGGTATCTCTTCCCTGCAAAACTTTACTAATTCAGGAAGCGACCTGGGAGGTGCAGGATAACTTTGTACAATAAATGATTTATCGGAATTGCAACTTCCAACTTTCACTGAAATTCTATATTCCCCTGCTGAAGAGGCATGATAAATGTCATCATGAATATCAGTAGGTCTTCCATCAATCGACCAGCTATATTCGAGTGAAAGTCCGATTGCATTAAACGTATTAGTAATGATAGGCTTTAGTACAACTTCTTTTCCAGCACAAACTCCAGTATCTGCTGCAACAATCTTTGGCACAGGAATTCCTATCAGAACAATACTGTCTTTATCCTTACAGCCATTACTGTCTTTTACTTCAACAAAATACTTTTGAATTGAATCAGAAGAAATTGCTTCTATAGATGTTGTATTAAAATGTAATTGAGAATGATTGATAAACCAAGTATAAGAAACATTCTCAATATTATTAGCAGATAAAACAACTTTTGTATTTTCACATTCAATAATTGAATCTGACAGAGCTAAAGCCGGAGAAGGCCACACTACAGTTTTTCCGGAAGCTTTGCAGTTCCCGTTCTTAAAATCTACCTCATAAATACCTGATTCAATTATATCAATAACGGAGGTAGTTTTATCAGGCATTATCACTCCATCTTTTTTCCATGTGTAGGTACCAGCCAAAGAATACGGTTGAGAGACAGCATTGATCCTCAAAGAATCATTGAGACAAACATCTTTTGGAAGGCTTAATACTGGAGTTGATTTTGTTATAAGTTGTACCGTATCTGAAAATACACATCCATTGATATCTTTCCCCTTAAGAATAAAAGTTCGATCAGCAGAGGAAATAACTTTCAGTGTAGTCTCTTTACCCACAACAATACCTGACTCATCTATCCATTCATAAGAATATGAAAGAGAAGATTTCACTTCGAAAATAGCCATGTCACCTGTACATTTATTCAGATCAATACCAGCATCTACAAAGGGTAATGGATTAAATAAAACTTTCAATTCATCAGAAACAGGACCACATGGGGCTACTCCCTCTGCCTTTAAGGTAAGTGTAACAAGTCCTGTTTTTTCAACCGGAATAAATCTGTAATAAGTTTGCGCTTTTGAATTGGAAGAAAAGCTTCCCATTCCACCGCTCCATTTTATGTCAGTAGCATTCTTACTGCTTCCTGATATCAAAACTGAATCTTTATCTGTGCATACACTGATTGGTAAACCGGCTTCTACGGAAGGTGCTTGGTTATATATAATCTTAACCTCATCAAATACATCCGGACATGGAGATGCATTTACTGAAGTTAGTCTTAACCGAAATGAATTTGATTTTAACTCAGCAGCAGAAGGTGTGTATGTTGTAATGAGTTTATTATTATCACCAAAAATACCATTGCCTCCTGACCAGATACCACCTGTAGCATTTTTGACAATACCATTCAGATTAATCACTTTTGTTGTTTCGCATAAGATAAGAGAGTCACCGGCTTCTGCTTTCGGAAGTTTCTTAAAACGGATCAGTATGGAATCTGTAGCCGAAGGGCAATTCTCCTGTGCATCTGATTTCAGATATAACTTAACCAATCCCGATTCTCTCTCCTCTTCAGTCGGCTTATATTCAGGGCTAAGTCCAACACGTGAAGAATTAAAAACTCCAGCACCTCCAACCCATTGAACACTTGAAGCATTTGTTAAACTACCACTCAGACGGAAGTTAGAAACATTAACACAAACAAGTGTGTCATTAATTTCGCCGGGTCTGTTTCTTGATTCTGCATCTACCCCGGGATGTGACACCAGATATTCAACTTTCTCTTTTACCATTCTGGCATACCACCAGGTATTTATTGTTTCGGGACACTCTATCTTGCAATCGTCAGTACCTCTGTCTTTCCATTGATGACAACCTCCTGCATTGGAGCATCCGATAAGATTGGCAAGTCCATCAATAGCAGTTCCCGCTTTGAGTTGATTATCGTCCCAGAACAGCTGGGGCTTAGAGCCTGTCGGCCTTACCAAATCTACGATATATCCGTTTTTATGATGCTCAACATCATAAAGCGGAAGATGCGTGATTCCATTTCCATAACTTATCTCTATTTCAACCGATGTTCCGGGGAGCACTATATTCCCTTTACCATCTCTTGTATTCCACTTGATACAGTTCTGTCCCTTCGTAACAGAAGCTGATAGGATTCTATCTGTAGTATTAGCCTGATAACCATCCTGGTCATTTATATCCAAAAGTACTTCTATCTTCCCTGGCTTATCTACAGAAATGTTTATACACCTGTTATCAGGATCACATCCGCTTATAAATGGTTTTTGTAAGAAATTACCGAAGGTACCTGTAGGATAACAATGTGGATCAGGGTCATTAAGAAAGATTTTATATTCAGGATAAGTTACATTGCCAACCCTACTGATTCTGTCGTTAATGGCCATTCCCGTATTTGTACATCCTTTTGAGTTGGCGCTGATGGTAGCACCAAAAGGCTGAATCCCGTTAAAGTCAATTGAAGTAACAATACTATCCGTTGACAGCACATACATCTTCCCATTGAAAGAATAATCAGCATTGGTAGTATTGATATCCCATGTGTAAGACCATAACCGTCCGGGCCTAGCTGTATTTCCGTCAGCAACAGTTATATCAAACAGATCAAAGTATCTCTTTGAATTTGTTATTGTTGTTGGAGAAACCGGATTAAACTCAATATAATAATCTCCATCTGTAAGAGAAGTATATGAAAGGGCATCATAGCCACCAGGAGATAATTGTACAGGACCTGCTACTGCCTGACTGAAGTTCGTAATAAAACCAGCACCGGAGGAAGGCAATAAGGTAGGTCCTATTACTACAGACCCATCAGGACTTTTAAGCCTGAAGTAAACATCTTCATCCGGTTGATTAAAGCCGAAATAAATAACTTCACCAGCTTTGCAGATATGAATATTGAGTCGGTTTTCTTTAGGGGCATCATAGGTCATAAATAATCTGGAACGGTCGAATATCTGAACGACGCCATGATCAGTGGATCTGGGCATTAACTCCTTAGTGCCTTCCGCTATAACCTTACTCGACAAAAACGAAAGCATTAAAATAAATGCATATACCCACAAGGTATGACCTGAAAGATAAAATGGATATTTGCTTTTTAGTTTTCTCATAACAAAGAGACTATAAAAACTATTCTGGCAAAATATTATTGCCAACAATTTATTTATGGTTTCTGAGTTACCAACAGGCTTATGATAAGCTTACGTATATTACAAAGCAATAAACGCCTGGTATCAATCCGTAACAGGATTGATAGGCAAGATGAAAAAAAATAGTTTTCATTTTAATGAGCTCTTCACCTGACAAATTTTCAGCTTACGTTCGAGAAAAAAGAAGTTTTCAATTTTTCAATAGCACTCAAATCGCTTCCGAATTGATTGATCATTGGCAGAGAAACGGAACAGGCATTAGAAGAAAGAATATATTTGACAAAAGTAGACAGAGTCCCGCTCGGCCCCGCATCTATAAAAATATAATCGCCTACCTCAAGAATTCTCTTAATGGTAAATTCAAAATTAACAGGTAAGCGAATTACTTCCCAGAAATAATCTTCATTCAGTACTTTAACAACCTCAGATTTTGCTGATGATATAATTGGTATTTTCATTTCTGATAGATTAATACTCCTCACCAATTGCTTCACTTCCGCTTCAATCGGATCAATAAATTCTGTGTGAAATCCTTGTTTAACTGGCAGTACCTGAGAGATTATATTGAACTTATTTAAATTAAGATGCAAATTCTGAATTGCATGAGGCAAACCACCTACTACAAAATTCTCCTGAAAATTTGTTCCGGTGCATCTGCAATCGGCAAACAGTTCTGGAAATTTGTTTATAATACTTTCTGATTCCATGATTGCCAACATCGATGCAGGCTGTGTCTTTTCTTCGGCAAGTCTGGCTAAATTTATAACTAAGCGAATCCCATCTTCCAGAGATACAGCACCGGAAGCTATAGTAGCTATTAATTCACCAAGGCTATAACCAATAAGGTAATCTGGCTGAATACCCATCTCTTTAAGTACTTTGAACTGGCAGTACTCCACACACAATAAAGCAGGGTTAGTATAAAGCAAGCGATCAAATGGTTGGCTCTTCCCCTCCTGCCCATAAAGAATTTCAACTAATGAGTTTTGAATTAATGGAGCAACGATTTCATTACAATGGTCCATCCAATAGCTGAATACGGTATTATTTTCATATAATTCCCTTCCCATTTGATAGTATTGAGAACCCTGGCCTGAGAACATAAAAATGATTTCTTTATTCATAAAAATCTTCTTGGTGTGTATGAAATTATTTTCACTCAAAACTGTGTGTACTTGCTGATTGATTGCTGTAAAGTCTTAAAACAGGATACGAAAACCAATTTACAGTCAATTTCTAAATTTGAATAATATTGAGTTAAGTGAAAAAACAATTGTTATAAAAATTAGCAAAATCTCAACCACTCACTCAAACTGTCTATAAAAAAATAATGGTAACCGACTATTTATAAGCAGATTACCATCTAATTTTGTGCACTCGTAGGGAGTCGAACCCCAAACCTTCTGATCCGTAGTCAGATGCTCTATCCAATTGAGCTACGAGTGCATTTTCCAATTAAGGAGTGCAAATCTATAAAATAAATCTGCTTTTTTAAAATAGATTTCAAATTACTTCAAACAATTCCTGAAACAATTCCTTTTTTACCTAAGTTTACGATAAGTAAAAACGTGCTCCATGAGAAATATCTTTTTTTACCTTTCATTTCTTCTTATTGCCTTTAATACCAGTGCAAAAACAAGTTCGGATTCTACTTCCAGTCATGACGAATATAAGGGCAGGCACCTCATAAGGGCTTTCAGACTGGATCTGTACCTGAATCAACTGGCTGATCATCCGGGGGAATTAGATTTAAGCGCTTGGGGATCAAGAGGGGCAGCTTTTGGCCACTATTTTCATGTAAAAATTGTCAAAAAACTCTATTTCACCCCAGGGATCAGTCTGGCTTTTGACAATTATTCCTTTTCAGCAAAAAACACCAATCTATTTATGTCTCAGGACTCTTTAGTCGTCTTTGCAGATATGGATCCTGAAAAAACATATAAAAAGTCAAAATTAAGTCTGACTTATCTGGATGTTCCGCTTGAATTAAGATTTCAATCTAAACGTTACTGGCCAAGGGCTGTCAAAGTGGCTGTAGGATTTAAAGCCGGCGTCCTTTTAAAGTCAATGACAAAAGTAAAATTCAAGGAAAATGACGAAACAGTTAAGGAAAAAGAAATAAGAGACTTTAACGTTAACAGGTTTCGTTATGGACTTACAGCCCGGATAGGTATTGGAGGAATGAGTTTATATGGATATTACAGCTTAAACAAGCTTTTTAATGATAACAAAGGACCGGATGCAACTCCATTTCTTGTAGGCTTAACATTTTCCTCCTTTTAAAGAAGCTTAGAATGAATATCTATTCTCCTTTAAAATCAGGTCTCCTTTTAGTTATGAATGCTGCAACTCCCTCTTTAAAGTCATTTGTGTGAGCTGCTTTTTCCTGGAAGACAGCTTCCTTATCCAGCATTAAAGATAAAGAGTTTTCGCTGGATTCCGTAACCAGTTTTTTTATAAAACCGATGGCTTTGGTCGGAGCAGCTACAAAATAAGCCGCTAATTTTTCTATTGTATCTTCCAGCTCTTCTTGTTTTATAGCAGTGTTTATTAGGCCATAGTGCACAGCCTCCGTAGCAGTAATTGTTTTTCCCAAAGCGAAAAGTTCGAATGCTTTGAGACTTCCAGCCAATCGCGGTAAAAAATAAGATATTCCAGTATCCGGAATCAAACCTATTTTTACAAATGAAAACCCAAAAGATGCATTTTCTTCTGCAATCACCATATCAGCTGCTAATGCCAGTGAACATCCAGCTCCTACTGCAGGTCCGTTTACCAAAGCAATTACAGGGATATTGAGTGTTCTTATCCATGTTACCATAGGGTTGAACAAAGCCTTAACGACATCAGATACACTGGAATCTTTAATATTGATTGACTTCAGATCAAGACCACTGCAAAAGCCCTTTCCAGCTCCGGTTAGAATTAAGACTTTTATCGTTTTGTCATCATTAACTTCTTTTAAAGCCTGCTGAATTTCTCTGCAAAGGGTTTCATTAAGAGCATTATACACTTCCGGTCTGTTCAGAGTTAATCTTGCAGTTCCGCCTTTTTTTTCCAATAAAATATGCTGGTACATGATCTTGTTATCCGTTTAAAACAAAATAAAATATGCAAAAGTTAACAATAAATCCTGTTAAGACTCCAGTAATGATTTCCATTCCTGTATGGGCTTTAAGAAATAATCTGGAACTCATGACAAAACCGGATATTAGAATAAAGGTTAATATAGGGTAAAACAAATCATTATCCGCAAACCTCATTGAAAGCATTACCAATATTACAACAGATCCTGAAAGGCCGGTTGCATGAGCACTAACCTTATAAAAAAGCGTAATTAGGGAAAGCACCAGAATTGTTACTCCTATCGCTGCGACCAGATATATTATCAATCCACTCATGTGCAGATAAGCATCAAAGAAATATGCCAGACTGCTATAAAATATTGCAGTAATCAGGTAAGGAACGATCCTTTCCCTTCTGTTTCCCATAAAAAAAGCCTTGAGATTCATCGTCCTGTTGGTGAGTTGCAGGAAGATGGTCATGAGGAAAATAGGTAAAATACAAGTTGTAATGAATATAAGCAGCAAGAGATAGTATTTGCCTTGTTCACTAAGCGTGCTGAAAGTAGCAGGAGCAAAAAAGATCAAACAAGCGAACACATATGTTGGCAGTATTACAGGATGAAAAAGTACAGAGAGTATTGTCGCTGTACTTTTTAAAATTTTGAATTTTCTTTTTGCTTGCTTGTATCTTGTTACCACTCTTTATAATTCCTTTCTTAATCTGGCAACAGGGATATTCAATTGTTCCCTGTATTTTGCGACTGTCCTTCTTGCAATCGGATAGCCTCTTTCTTTCAGAAGTTTTTCAAGTTTTTCATCTGAACAAGGCTTCCTCTTATCTTCTGCATCAATAATTTCCTTAAGAATATGTTTCACTTCTCTACTGCTGACATCCTCCCCTGATTCTGTGGAAATTCCTTCTGAAAAGAAATACTTTAATGGGTAAATTCCAAATTCTGTCTGAACAGATTTACTATTTGCCACTCTGGATACTGTTGAAATATCCATATTAATCTCCGTTGCGATATCTTTTAATATCATTGGTTTCAGTTTGGCTTCATCTCCTTCCAGAAAAAAGTCATACTGATATTTTACAATGGCTTCCATGGTTCGCATAAGCGTCAGCTGTCTCTGCTTGATAGCATCAATAAACCACTTGGCTGCATCAAGTTTTTGTTTGACAAACGACACTGCCTCCTTAAGTTTTTTATCTTTCTTGGCACTTTTGTCATAAGTATCAAACATTTCAGTATACGATCTGCTGATTCTTAACTCTGGAGCATTTCTGGAGTTCAGAGAAAGCTCAAGTTTTCCATGATTATTGACTAAAATAAAATCAGGAATAATGTATTGAGTTTTGACGTCATCAACAGCACCTCCTCCAGGTTTAGGATTCAGTTTGGTAATCAGATGTATGGCCTGTTTCATAAGGTCATCATCGATATCCAGTCTTTTCTGGATTTTATCGTAATGTTTTTTAGTAAATTCTTCGAAGTTTTCTTCAACAATTTTAAGCGCAACTTCAACTGCAGGATCAGTATCGTCTTTTCTTTCAAGCTGAAGAATAAGACATTCTTGAAGAGATCGAGCACCTATACCTGCAGGATCAAATTGCTGAATTCTGAAAAGTATTTTTTCTATTTCCTCTGCATTGGTTTCGATATTCTGACCAAAAGCCAGATCATCTACAATTTGCTCTAATTCTCTTCGAATATAGCCATCACTGTCAATGCTTCCGATGAGTTGTTTTCCAATATTCGTCTGACGTTCATCCAGCTTCAGGAATCCTAACTGACTGATAAGTGAATCGGCCAGTGTAGAACCGCTGGCTATGGGCATTTCTTTGTCTTCATCTTCACTAGGACCATCTCCGACCATTTTATATCCACTGATATCATCATCACGGATATAGTCTTCAACACTTAATTCGTCATCGTTATAATTATCGCCATCTCCTTCACCTTCCTCCTGATCATATTCACTTTCAGACTGACTTTCCTCCGAAGAATAATCCTCTTTACCTTCTTCCAGTGCCGGGTTTATTTCAAGCTCTTCCTCAATTCTGCTCTCCAGCTCGGCAGTAGGGATCTGCAGCAGTTTTATAAATTGAATCTGCTGAGGTGAAAGTTTTTGTTGTAAAGTCTGGTTTAATCCTAATTTTTGCATAAAAACCGACATTAAAAATTTGAAAATTCTGGGAAGCCAAAAACCATGCCGACCCCGACAAAATTATTATATTTTGATAAAACTTTGCCTAAAAAGGTAAAATATCCTTTTTTTGCTAACAGATTATCAGATTTTAATGTTTCAATTTTAGTTTTAATTCTTTTTTGACTGTGAAAAGAACAAAAATAACACACCTCCTGAATTCCAAGGAGTTTGGAAAATCATTCAATGTAAAAGGTTGGGTAAGGACGAAAAGAGGAAATAAGAATGTCTCCTTTATAGCGCTTAATGACGGCTCTACTATAAATAATATACAAATCGTAGCAGAAGCTTCTTCTTTCAGTGAAGAAAATCTTAAAGATGTCACTACAGGAGCCTGCATTTCTGTCACAGGAAAGCTTGTTGAGTCTCCTGCACAGGGACAACCTGTTGAACTGCAGGCAATAGAAATCGAAGTTCTGGGAACTGCTGATCCTCAAACTTTCCAGTTGCAGAAAAAAGGACATACTCTGGAATTTTTAAGAGAAATCGCTCATTTACGTCCCCGTACGAATACCTTTGGAGCTGTCTTGAGAATCAGACACCACATGGCTTTTGCGGTAAATAAATTCTTCAATGACAAAGGATTTGTATATCTGCATACACCGATCATTACCGGTTCTGATGCTGAAGGTGCGGGAGCGATGTTTAGGGTAACAACTCTGGATGCTGCAAACCCTCCTAAAAATCCTGACGGATCTGTTAACTATAAAGAAGATTTCTTCGGAAAAGAAACCAATCTGACAGTATCCGGTCAGCTGGAAGGTGAGTTGGGAGCAATGGCACTTGGTGAAATTTACACCTTCGGACCTACCTTCAGAGCTGAAAACTCCAATACTGCAAGACACCTTGCTGAGTTCTGGATGATTGAGCCTGAAATGGCATTTTATGACATCCATGACAACATGGATCTGGCTGAAGAATTCCTAAAATACTTGGTGCAATATGCACTTGACAACTGCTCTGACGATCTTGAATTCCTGAATAAAATGTATGATAAGGAATTGATCGACAGGTTAAAATCTGTTGTCAATACACCTTTTGAAAGAGTGTCTTATACCACTGCGGTTGAAATACTCCAAAAAAGCGGACAAAAATTCGAGTACAAAGTCGACTGGGGAACTGACCTTCAGTCAGAGCATGAGCGTTATCTTGTTGAAAAACACTTTAAAAAACCTGTAATTCTGACAGATTATCCTGAAAAGATTAAAGCTTTTTACATGAAGCAAAATGAGGATGGAAAAACTGTAAGAGCAATGGACGTGCTTTTCCCTGGTATCGGAGAAATCATTGGTGGATCTCAGAGAGAAGAAAACTATGAAAAACTGCTTCGCAGGGTTAAAGAGGTGGGGATTCATGAGCAGGATATCTGGTGGTACCTTGAAACAAGAAAATTCGGAACGGCACCTCACTCTGGCTTCGGACTTGGCTTTGAAAGATTAATGTTGTTCGTAACAGGAATGGGTAATATCAGAGATGTTATTCCTTTCCCAAGAACTCCGCAAAGCGCAGAGTTTTAATAGCACAAATCTAGTTTTAAATAATAAAGAGGATATCTTTTCCCGGATTGGAATAAGATATCCTCTTTTTGTTTTTTGGCTTTTTCGGTTTTTTAGGATAAGATGGACAGGTTGCACAGGACTTTTTAAACACTGTACAAGCAGGCACAAGGACCATCTGTATTGCGAACACAAACAGTATTACTTTTTTCATAGAATTAAAAAATTAGTAAAAAATAGATAGAAGGTGTTTTAAACAAAAAAATGAACTGTTTCAAATGACACAGAAGCCCTTTTTTTACTTTTAGCCTTAGGGTATTTTTTCCCTTTTTTGTCAAAATCAGGACAGGTATTGCAACCCTTCTTACCTGCGGCACAGGCAGATAATATGAGTACAAATAATGTCAGAGATAATATCTGTATTTTTCTATTCATTGGAAACTTGGTTTTTGACGTTCATATATTATAATTACCTCTTTTTTCCTGTTTTTCTTTGGTCTCTTTTTATCTGTAAAACAGGCCTCTGAAGTATTAGAGGCGCACCCCATCACTAATATCATAAAAAGGAGCGAAATAATATGAACCATACAGATAATTTAAAATTCTTGGCAATTTTAAAAACGGGAATTTGTCAATATTTATTTTAGAAAAATAATTTCGTTTAGCTCAAACTTTAATACTAAATTTAGCTTAAAAGTTATCGAAAATAGAAATGAACTTAAGATGTTTTGATTTTCCTGTTTACTTTTTAGCTATCTGAAATATTTATCATTAACGAATTATAAACAATCCATACTTAAAGATTATGAAATTAAAACTGACACTATTGGCTCTTTCAGGCCTATTGGTTTTCGCCGGTTGCAAAAAAGACAAGGATGATGATGCCACTCCAAGTAATCCGCCTCAAAATACTAATACTAAAGAGCTTCTCGTTGGGAAAAACTGGAAATTAACAGGTGCAAAGGCTTTTCTGGGTGATTCCATAGATGTTTACAATAATCCGTTATATGCAACTTATGTGGATTGCTATAAAGATGATATCATTACATACAGCGAACAGGGTACATACGCCTTAAACGATGGAGATAAGACTTGTTCGCCAGCTCTTCAAACTTCCGGCACATGGGAACTTTCAGCTGATCAAAAAACTTTGTTTATGGACAAAGGAACAGAAAGTGAAAGAACTTTTAATATTACTTCAATTACAAGCACTACTTTAATTGCAAATACTGCCTTTGATACCGATTTTGGACCAGTACAAGCAAAGGGCACCTTCACTGCTCAATAAAAATTTAAACTTAAAATTACACAAAAAGGCAGCTGGTTAACTAGTTGCCTTTTTGCTTTTATACTTTCTGATTTTTACCTATTTACCAATAGCTTTTCAGCTTGCAGACTCACCAGACCTGCTAATCTCATTATTTCTAAGTTCCCGGTCCAGAAAAAAGTTAAGGGCTGTTCGTAATACCGCTATTGCTGCAAGCTGACCAATTTCATTCCACGTCGGAGCTACGGCAGTTTTAAGAATGTCTGCACCTAAAAGAAATTCCAGAGCCAATGCCAGAGAACGTCCTAAGGAAAGGCGGATGTCTTCAATGGATATTTTTTGGGGTGCTAACTTTTTAAAATAATTACCTAAAAACATTGCAATTGCCCTGACAGAAGCAATGCCAATAACTAACGCTGCCGCAATTTCCGCCCCTCTTGCCAATGCAGTGGTTATTGACTTTACTATTTCTTCCATAAATAAAGGAACATCAAGAGAATGTAATTGTTTGGTTATTATATAAAAAGAAAGAAGGCTGAATATCACTTCAGCCCCCAGGTAAAAATAATAGCTAAAAAAATAAAAAAACCTAAGGGAATATTTCGGACAATAAGTTTAAAAAATATATTCCCTTGGGGTAAAACTTTTAATATTTATATCTATTAGACTTCATGTTTTAAAAACGTTTCGCAAAAAAAGCCACCTCTTCGATAAATATTTAAAAGATTTCGATAAAACAAAAAAAGGGCCTTTTAAAAGGCCCTTTCTTGAAATCTATTACCATTAGATTAATTAATTCATTGGATATCCTTTGTTTACCCAATCTTCACTCAAACTACTTTTAATATTAAGAATTTTAAAATTTTCAAAACCAGCATTTTTAAGGAAATCGTAAGGCTGCTTTACATTAGGACAATTTTGCATTGCACAGCACCCACAGTAAATAACAATAAACTGATTTTTATTTAGCTTGCTCACTTTAGTCTGAAGTTGATTCATTCCAGAAGTACTGTTTCCAATACCCACATTTACAGATCCTTTAATAGGTTGCATAGGTCCCATATTAAAAATGACTGGTTGTTTGGCCGTGGAACTATTCAGAATTCTGGCTAGTTCTGAGGGCTCAATCAGATATTCCTCGGTAAATGGATTGTCATTTTTATTTAATGTAAATGAAAGAATGCCAACAGAAATTAGCATTATGAAGATTACAGTTAGTTTCGAAGTTAGTTTCATATATTCTAAATCAGCATCTAAAGTTAAAATTAAATTTTATTCGTAAGGTCTGCAAGAAATTATGAAACGAATAAAACATTTTTAAATTTTAACCAGGATTAATTATTAAAATTTTATCACTGTTTATCAAATCATTATAGTCTGTAATAAAACAATTGACCATAATGATTTATTGGTTTTTTGAACTGCCAATGGCTTTTTAAACTTAACAAACATCAGGCCAAATGAGATAAGAAGAATTTGTTTCCAACAATATCCATTTTTCTGAGGTTTAATTTTTAAAGAGGATAAAAAATGAAGAAAATCATCATTTGTGCCCTGGTAATGACTGCATTTGCCTGCAATAAAAACCTGGATCCTGCACAGGTTCCTGACCCTGTTATCAATGCCTTTTACAGTGACTTTCCTACTGATGTGAAAGTTAAATGGGAAGAAAAGAAAAACAAGCAATATGAAGCCAACTTCGAATATAGAGGCCAACTGAGAGAAGTGCTTTACGACTCTTCAGGGACTGTTGTGAAAGTAGACTCATAATGAGGCACTATATTTCTTGTCGAATTCCAGGTAAAAATCTTTAACACCATCAATAATATCTTCTGCGATGATTGATGCTGTTCCCGATTTGGATGCTGCACGATCTCCTGCATATCCATGTAAATAAACCCCTAATTTAGAGGCCATTGCTGGACTGTATCCCTGTGCCAGAAGAGCGGCTATAATGCCTGTCAATACATCTCCACTCCCCGCAGTAGCCATTCCCGGATTACCTGTACTGTTGAAGCTTACATTTCCATCCGGTAATGCAACCATAGTGTTTGCGCCCTTTAATACCATGATGCATTTGTATCTTTGTGAAAACTTTCTGAGTCCCTCTAATCTTGAATAATCATTTGAAAACTCTCCAGCGAGTCTTTTGAATTCACCAGGATGTGGAGTAAGGATCGTATTTTGTGGGAGTGCATTCAATAGTTCCTTGTTTTTACTTAATACATTTAAAGCCCCCGCATCAAGCACAAGATTAATATTCTTATTTTCAAAAATCTGCTGTAGAAGAAATGCCGATTCAGCCCCTTCATACCATCCGGGTCCTGCAGCTACTGTATTAAAACCTGAAATGTCAGGAAGGCTTGAGATAAAATTTTCTTCCGGATCAACACTGAGAATAGCCTCTGGCAAGGAAGACTGCAATATTTGAACACCACACCTAGGCGAATGGAATTTTACTAATCCTGCTCCTGCTCTGTAACAAGACTTTCCACTTAAAACTGCCGCCCCCATCATTCCGTAGCTGCCTGCCATAATCAATACTTTTCCATAGTCCCCCTTGTGGCTAAACTTACTTCTTGGTTTTACGACAGAAAAAGCTTCTTCTTCTTCAACATAAGTAAACGCCGAACTTTGACTTTCAATAAAAGATTTATTTAGTCCGATATCTCCTATAACCCAGCAACCAGTGTAATCTTCATTCTGAGGAAACAGAAATGAAAGTTTCGGTAATTGAAATGTAAAGGTATAATCAACCTTCAGCTTAACTGGATCTTCATTATTTGCATCGCAGAAAAGTCCTGAAGCTATATCTATTGCAACTCTAGTAACTTTCGAATCATTAATAGATTTTATAATATCTGCATATAAGCCACCAACAGGTCTTGACAATCCGGAGCCAAAGATTGCATCAATAACAATTCCTCCTATAGATAAAATTGGGATATCTTCCTTTGAATTGATCTTGGTAATAGTTACAAGCTTTTCAAGTCTTTTTAAATTAATGTCAAAGTCTTTGCTATATCTGTCGGAAGAAAAAATAAAGACCTTAACAGAATATTGTACATGGGTCAATAAACGGCCAACTGCGAGTCCGTCGCCACCATTGTTTCCCGGACCACAAAAAATATAAACTTCTCTATGCGGCTTAAATCGTTTTATAAACCAATTAACAAAAGTTACTGAAGCCCTCTCCATTAGGTCGATGGATGTAATTGGCTCGTTCTTAATTGTATAGGCATCAAGTGCCCTTATCTGGTCAGCGGAGAGGATTTTCATAAGGCTAAAAGACCTCATCTTAGATCCTGTTCCTAAAGGACTTGGTTGTCAACTTAACATTGTTTATTAAACCACAATCAAAGATTCGTTAAGTTGAGGACTGTGTCCTAAAGGAGAAGGACTTGAATGTATTAATATTTAAGATTTTAATCAAGCTAATAATACTTTCAGCTTTGTGCTTTCAACTTAAAACTTATTACTTACAACTTATTACTTACCTGTCCACTTCTCCCATTACCACATCTATAGAGCCAATGATCGCTATTAAGTCTGCAAGCATCGTATTTTTTGATAATTCATTAATGACAGAAAGGTTTACAAAACATGGAGAGCGTCCTTTACATCTGTAAGGAATATCTGTATTTCCAGTTGACCTGAAATAAAAACCTAGCTCCCCTTTGGGTGTTTCACCTCTCACATAAAAATCCATTGCTTTAGGTCTGATCTTTTTAGGGACCATGGCCTGCGGATCAAACTCCCTGGTCCTCTTGTGAGTTCCTGTAAGTTGCACAAGGCATTGTTCAATAATTTTTATGGACTCGTAGCATTCTAAAACTCTCACATAGTTCCTATCCCAGCAATCTCCAACGGTTCCCATATCACCCTTGCCCACAGGTATATCAAAATCCAGTTCTGGATAGACAGAATAGGCATCTACCTTTCTCAGATCATATTTCAAGCCTGATGCTCTCAGCATTGGCCCCGAGCAACCATAATTGATAGCCAGATCCAGAGGCAGTATTCCGATATTGGCTGTACGCTGAATAAAAATTTTATTGTTGATTACCAGCGCTTCCAATTCCTTCATTTTTGGCTTAAGGTATTTTATGAAGTCTGCACAACGATCTTCAAAACCAACGGGAAGATCATAAAACAATCCACCTACCCAAATGTAATTGTATAGCATTCTCGCACCGCATACCCATTCCAGAAGACGCTGGATATGCTCTCTATCTCGCATCAGCCAGAGGAATGGAGTAAACGCTCCAATATCTATACCGTAAGTTCCGATTGCTACGAAATGTGAAGCAAGCCTGTTCAGCTCTGCTACAAGAACTCTGATATACTCTATTCTTTTAGGTAATGTATTTTCAATACCCAGCATCTTCTCTAAACCCATCACATATACATGTTCTGAGTTCATTGAAGCCAGGTAATCCATGCGATCAACGAAAGGAATAATCTGATTGTAAGGAAGGTTTTCTGCATGCTTTTCAAAACATCTGTGTAAATACCCCATATGAGGAATGACCTCTCTTACAAACTCCCCATCTGTAATTACCTCAAGTCTCAATACACCATGAGTAGATGGGTGCTGGGGACCGAGGTTGATAATCATCTCCTCGGTTTTAAGATCTTCAGGCTTTGTGCGGGTAGGCTCAGACTTCTGGAGATTGTCTTTATGGTAAATGTATTGAATCCTGTCAGTTGGCATCTTTAATAAGCTACTTTTATACCGTGATAATATTCCTGTTCTTTATAATCTTTTCTTAAAGGATATCCTTCCCAGTCTGCAGGAAGAAGAATTCTTCTGAGGTCAGGGTGCCCTTCAAAAATAATTCCGAAAAGATCAAAAGCTTCACGTTCGTGCCAGTTGGCTGTTTTATATATTTCACTCAGAGTTGGGATCTTAGGATGATTATTTTCATCTCCTCGTAAAGTTTCTACTCTGAGAGTAAAATGATGGTTATATGGTATCGAATAGAAATTATAAATGATTTCAATTATGCCCGCTTTCAAATTATCAATTGCGGTGATGCAGGACAAATAATCAAAATAGGTCTTATCATTACTCCATAGAAATTTTGCAATCTGTGGTAGTTTGTCCTTTACAATAGTGAGTACAGGCTGAAGACCTGATATATTCTCAGCTTCCACCACTTCTGCTCCAAATTCCTGTATAATCAGTTCTTTAATTTCCTGAAAGGTCATAAATTAAATGATTTAAAAATTCACCTCATCCTAAATCCTTTTCCTGAAGGACAAGGACTTCAATGTAGTACTACTTTCAAAGCTTGTGCCTGAAAAACTTTTCGCTTTAAGCTTTCAGCTCAAAGCTTTTTTCTTCTCAAGAACCTTATTAATAAGCTTCGGTTCTTTTATACTTTCGGTCCTGATTTTTTCCTGAAGTTTCATAAAGCCACCAATGAGCATCTCCGGCCTTGGAGGGCAACCTGGCACATAAACATCAACAGGAACGATTCTGTCTACACCCTTTACAACGTGGTATCCATGTTCCCAATAAGGGCCCCCACAATTGGAACAGGATCCCATGGAGATGACATATCTCGGTTCCGGCATTTGTTCATATAACCTTCTGATACGATCAGCCATTTTGAAGGTCACTGTACCGGCAACTATCATAACATCTGATTGACGAGGGGAAGGTCTGGGAAATATTCCAAAGCGCTCCAGATCGTAACCCGAGGCAAATGTAGACATCATTTCAATGGCACAGCATGCAATTCCAAATCCCATTGGCCAGATAGAAGACAACCTTGCCCAGTTGATAACATCATCTGCTTTTGTGAGAATAATGCCACCTTGTCCGTATTTATGATCTAATAGTCCCACTTATTTACCTTTCTAAAGCTGTCTTCCCGGAATATTTGGTATTAATATCTTCATATAATTTCTTCGGAACCGGAGATTTAAATGGAGCAATCTCCTGATCCGGTTTCACCCAGTTCAGGTATCCCCTTGCCCATGCATATGCAAGGCCCAAAGCAAGGATTGCTATAAAAATGAACATCTCCGTAATTGAAAACCAAGCCCATAGACCATCAGTTGCAGCTATAAGTTTTTTATTTGCGAAAACCGTAGCCCAGGGAAATAAGAAAACCACTTCTACTTCAAAGAGAATAAAAATCAACGCTATGATGTAAAATCTCATGTTAAATTGCCCCCAGGCATTTCCTACAGGGTCTTCTCCACATTCATAACTCGTTAATTTTTCTTCATTCGGGCGGTGAGGTCTTAGTATTTTTGAGGTAACCATAACCAGTCCTGCAAATAATATTCCGCTGATAATAAAAAGGAAAATGATTCCAAATTCTGATAGCTGACTATTTTTAACCTGATTCATTGTTGAGAAATTGATTTTATAATCAAGGTCTTAGAAATAAAATTTTAAGCGACTGCCTCTCTCTTTTTCTATTCCTGATTTACGATAAATACAAATCTACACCTTAATAAGGTTCGGATTAAATTTTAATCGAACAAATTTATATCCGCTTATATTTCAAAGTATTAAAATCTCGTCTTTCTCTTTGAAGATATAGTTTTCATTTGCTCCCAAATTTTATTTTAAATTTGCCATGTAGTTCTATTTCTCCTCATGAGGAGTAGTATTAAATAAAAAATTTCAAAAAAATATTAACCTATCCTTTACTTTGTTGTTCTTACTATATTGCCGTTTGCAGAAATGTCCTACTATAGGAGAACATTACGGCAAATAACACTAAAATGAAACCGACAAAATATCCTGACTTGGACAATTAAAAAGGAATAGCAATAAAAGAACAAAACTATGAATACCAAACTAGGACGGGCTGTGATCCTTGTTGAAGATTATGATAAAGCCTGGGATTTTTATCAAAAAAATTTTCTGTGTAAAATACTTCACGACAGCGAAACTCCGGACGGACAAAGATATCTGCATATAGCATTTTCCGATGATGACGATTTTGGAATATGGTTTATGAAGGCAGATCCTTCAAAGCTTCCAATAGGAAAACAAACAGGAGGCGCACCAACATTGGTGATATATACAGATGCCATAGAACAATTTTATTCTCATGTAAAGAAAAACGGAGTAAAGATCGCAGAACCATTGGTTTCAACTCAGGACAGTAAATTTTTTCATTGCCTGGATCTTTATGGCAATAGACTGACTGTAGTGCAGAAGAAGTAACTAAATAAAATTAAAATCTTATACACATCTGGTTTAAATCAAATTCTTCCTCATTCGTGAAGGATTTGATTTTTTATTTAATAACAATTGTAATCTTTAATTTTTATCCATCACAAGTGGGACAATCAAATCCGCGACTTAAAATTTATCTTATTCCCTTTTATGCAAAATTTAACCAGAGGTTCAGAACAACAACGGGCCTAAAAAGTCAGACAGAACTAAAGAACCTCCTTTAAAACAAGTAAATAATACCACTTCATCTATTGCATCCTATCCAGGATAGAAACAGAATCATAACTTTTCTAAAAAATACTTAGGTTTGCATTGGGAACAGGATTAAACTTTAATCCATTATAAAAGGTAATTATTATAAATTGAGGGTATGTCGATTTCATCACAGGCAGATATAGAGGGACTTCAAAGAATCAGCGATGCGGTTGCTTTGACATTAAAACAAATGCGTGAATATGCCAAACCAGGCATGAGTACAAAAGAGCTGGATGAATTTGGCGGAGAGATATTAAAAAAATTCGGAGCAAAGTCTGCACCCAAACTTACGTACGGCTTTCCAGGCTGGAGTTGCATCAGCCTGAATGATGAAATTGCTCATGGTGTTCCTTCCGAAAAAAGAATTCTTAAAGAAGGAGATCTTATAAATATAGATGTATCTGCAGAACTTGATGGATACTGGTCAGACAATGGAGGTTCTTTTGTTCTGGGGAAAGACATTCATAAACATAAGCCATTGGTAGAAGCTTCCAGAAATATCTTATATAAAGCTATACATCAAATTAAAGGCGGTGTTAAAATAGCTGACATAGGTTTATTGATCGAGACTGAAGCTAAGAAAGCAGGGTTCAAAGTCATTAAAAACCTCGTCGGACATGGGGTAGGGAGAAGCCTTCATGAGGCTCCGGAAGAGATCCCTTGCTTCAATGATAAGAACAATAAACAAAGGTTTAAAAAAGATTCTGTGGTAGCAGTAGAAACATTTATTTCTACTAAGGCTAATTATGCCCATGACAAGGGAGATGGCTGGACTTACATTACCAAAGATGGAAGCTATGTTGCACAACATGAACATACCATTATCATTACTGATAGTAAACCGATAATTCTTACTGAGGCGAATAAGATCTGGGATTAGATCGGGATTGATCAAATTCTGATATCAACAGAATTAGACAAACTCATTTAGGATCCCATTCCCCAATCCGATTAAACAATAGGAACTTTCTTAATCAGGAATATTACACTTGTAAAAATTATAGACCAGAAAATTGAACTAACAAGCATGTAAAGGAAAATCCTTTTAGCAGATTCGCCGAACGAGCTGGCGAGTAATGCTCCTCCTATTGGACTAAAGAGAACAGGAGTCAAAAATGCAACACCTTTTAATCCGTAATTCCTCCAGATCCTGACCATTCTTCTGTTTTTATCGCAAAACAGTTTTCTATTTTTATAAAACGTTTTCATTATCCAGTTTTTAAATGGTTTTCCTATAAAGCTAACCATGAGAAAAACTGTAGTCATCATACCGAGTATGGTAAGTAAAGCTGTTTCAAATATGCTTAATCCTGAGGCAACTCCCAGCAGTGGTCCTCCGATAAATTTTAACATACTTGTAAGGAAGACCATGAGGTATTTTAGAATTAAACTAATCATAAAATTGAACAGTGTACTTGTGTGGTTTAAAAAAATAACGGAATTCGCCCTTCTTTAGTTTGCTTTATTTTTAATCGCCTTAGTATTACTTTTTTGGACCGAAAGCTAAATCCCCTGCATCTCCTAACCCTGGAACGATAAAAAATTTTTCATTCATTTTTTCGTCTATAGCAACAGTCCAAAGTTTTGCTTCAGGAATTTCATTTTTTACGTATTCGATTCCCTCCCTGCTAGATAAAACAGCAGCCAAATGCACTTCTGAAGGTTTTCCATATTTCAATAAAGTTCGGTAAGCTACGACAAGGGATTTACCGGTCGCAAGCATAGGATCAGTAAGTATCAACACTTTACCTGTTAAATCAGGAGAAGCTACATAGTCCATGTTTATTTCGACATTACCGGTTTCCTCAGACTTGTTACTTCTATAAGCAGCAATAAAAGCTGATTCTGACTGGTCAAAGATATTCAGGAACCCCTGAAAAAATGGAATACCAGCTCTTAAAATTGCACCGATTACAATCTTTCTCTCAAGCACATATGTAGATGCTTTTTCCAAAGGACTTTGTACTTCTTCCTTTTTATAATCTAATTCTTTTGAAATTTCATAGGCAATCAGAGCTCCAAGCCGCTCCATATTACGTCTGAAACGCATGCTGTCTTTCTGAATTTCAACAGACCTTAGTTCAGCTAAAAAGCGATCTGCAACAGATGGGGATTGAGTGAGCACAAACACGTTACTTTCTTTTTATGTGGTTTTTCCCTAAAGGACTTTTCAGGATATAATATATGTATTCTGCAGCAAAAATTTGACGGGCAGAATCAAGACTTTTTTCCATTGGTATTCTTTGAAAATGGAAGATATAATTTTCATGTTTTATTCCCGCGACTCCAAAAGAACAATCTAGTCTCATTTCTTTATACATTTTATTGAATAGAGCAGCAGAAACTCCATAATCAGTGAAAGGAAAAGCAAAAGTTCTCAGTCTGGAAAAATCATTATTAATTACAAAATCGATGCTTTCTAATGTTTGCAACTCTTGCTGTTCCAGAGAAATTTGCTCATATAAGGGATGGTCTAAACTATGAGCTCCAATATGGAAGCCAAGCTTTTTTAATTCCATTACTTCTTCTGATTCCAGATACGGCCTCTTTTCTTTCAAATAATCTGAAAATGAAAATTCTGAAGCAAGGGCTAATTTATCAAGGATATCTCTTTCCTTATACTTTATGGACTTTACTTTTTGAATAAAATTTTCTTTCTCTATTCTGGTTGTATCAAAAGTTCTTTTAAAATTGATTTTTTTCTTTTTGAACAAATCTATAAGCAGGCTTGCTTTGTTCCGGTACATCATTTCTCTGTTGTCAGTAAAAGCTGGATTTATAAAAAATGCTGCAGGTATTCCCTTTTTTAAAAGTATTGGAGCAATAACATCTTTTACCTCTCTTAAACCGTCATCAAACGATAAAAAAAATGAGGGTCTATCAAGTCTTAATTGACCATTTCTCCATTTTAAGAGTTCATCAATAGTTATCGGGTTAAAATGCCTCAGCATAAATTCAAGGTCATCAAGAAATAACTTTTCGTTTCTGATCTTATAAAGATTATCAACATGTGGAACATTCTGATCAGAGACGAGATGGTAGGTAGGAAATATAACCTTTTGTCCTGTTATTTTCTGAAGAGCAGCGAAAGGTAAAACAGATGCGCAAGCGTTCAGAATCGGGGTTAATAAACTGTCTTTAATGTTCATTCCCCTAGAATATTTTTAAGCTTTAATAAAAGTGAATTCCTCTTTATTATCTGGAGGTAAGGAAGTTGGGTTGCTCCAAAATTTCTAAAAAATTGTTCCACAGGTTCCAGCATGCTACCCTCAAAATCAAAATCTTTACCTTGAGATTGAGCCATTTCAATTCCTTTCCAAAGCAGAAGGGTCAAAGCACCAGAATTTTTATACTCAGGATCAGCTGCACCGAACAAGTAATAAATACAATTCTCATCCCAAACGAAAAACACACCGGCATGTATCGAACCTTCTTCATCTTTTGCATATAGAATCTGCCCTCTTTCTTCATTGATACACCATTGAATACATCTATTAATGAAGGAATAACTCAAATTGAACCTAAGATTCTGTTCATTAAATGATCTTACTTTGAAATCGAACAAATCCTTAACATCCTTTGAATTAAACACTTGCAAGGAACGTTCAGCTTTAGCTAGTTCCCTTCTAACAGAATCTTTTACTTGCAACTTGAGAGCTTCAGGATTTTGACCTTTAAAAATCTTATAAGTGTATCTGGTAGTTTGTTTAAATTTCTTCCAGTAGAATGGAAGCCAGTTTGTAAAGGTTGGATAAAGGTTAAGAATCAACTCATCGAACTCCGGTAAACGGTCAATTAAAGATGACAGTACTTTTTTTTCGTAAGCAATTTTTGTCAGATCTTTTTGTCCATCAGGGTAGTTAATCCAGACACCAGAGTAAGGAGTAAACTGAGGTTGCAGGATTCTTTTAAATCCCAGTTTATGATTAAGAGGGAAGATTAAAAAGCCATGAATATTGTCCCCCTTGGCTTCTATTATAACATCCCAACTATCTTCGCAGATCAGATCCATCCATTCAGGTGTAAGAAAAAGAGGTATGTCTTTTTGTCTTGCACAGTAGCTTCTGAAATAATCCTTTTTATTCATTAAGGAGTCGGGGATTTAAAAATAATAATTTTTGAAATTACTCAGAATGTCACTCTTTTGCCAATCGAATTACTTTTTCATAAACTTCTCCCCAGTTTTTCCATTGTCTTTCATTTCCTAAAGATTCATTATGGAAAATGAATATAAGTTGTCCTCCAACCTGTTTTACATCATTGACAATGGGAGTAATATAGTTGATCACTTCCTTTGAGCGTACTTTCAGGAAAAACTTCAGTGTGCTATCCATAAACGCAAAGGGATAGATTCTAAGATCCGTCGTAACATTTTTTTCCAGATCAAAGAACAGGAAGGAGCTGCAAGTTCCGGCTCTGAAGCCGATCTTAGTTGTATAGCCCATTGAATAATCCTCTTTGATCCCTGCATTCAATAGTTTTCGGTATGTTTCCGGCAGGGTAAGTTTTATATAGTGCTGTCTGCTTTTTGTAACCTGTCGGGAAAGAATTTCTTCCAGCCTTTTCTTTTCCATTACAAGTTTATTTTCAGAAGTATTTGAGCCATAGGAAGGATGCAAACCAATAGTAGCTTCTTCATCAAGGCTCCTGACAAGCTTTACCAAATGCTCATTATCATATGGAAGGTTTTTGTCATACTTTCCATAATCTCCTAAAAGGAAAAAGTAATTAGGAGTTATTTTATAAATCCGGTGAATTCTTCTTTGTTTATCATAAGTATCATAGGGGTCTTGCTGTTTGCCCAAATGCACTTTAAGACGTTTAACCAATTTATTAAAATCAAGCTTTATAAGTCTTTGAGTAAGTGACAAACTTGTTCTTAATACTCCTTTATATTTATAAGCATAAGCATTATCAATATCAAGAGTAGGCTGAAAACTGTAAGTAGCGGTATAATTAATAGCCTGAGGATACTTCTTATTAATAATATCCTTAATCACTAAAGCCCAGAAATTGACTATAGGTTTTTCAAGAAAGCCTGCGGAAATTGCGATACTGCTTTCTGGTTTATACCTGTTGTGCCTGTCTTTTTTATGAGGAAGATACTCTTCATACCTTGTAATCATATAAAAACCGGCAGCGAATGGATCAAATGGCAGAGATCCTGATTTTACGGAAAATAAAGTTTTTATATTATTAAATGTACCGATAGAAATTTGTCTTATAGAAACAGTCGATTCAAATAAAATAGGATCTGCTTCCAGATATAATTCATCATTTATCTGTCTGAATCCATAAGAAAACTTTGCTTCGCTAAAGGCTTGGAATTTCTCAGGATCAGTGGTAAACTCATAATCCGATTTGAATATTTCTTTAAAATAAAAATCAAAAATATATGTAAGCCTGTTTGTAATCTGAGGCACTAATACCAATATCATTCCCTGCGGAAAAAATTAAAGAGTTAAATACTATTTTACCTAAAAATAGTATTTGTTTTCCTCAATTTTCACCGAAAATTCTAATTTTTTATTGACCAATTTCAATATATCTGTAAATCAGTTCTGGTTTTTTACATTTAAAAACTGTATCAGTCCGAATTATTGAATGAATGGCATCTTCAGAAAAGCCTGTTTTTTTCAATTTTGAAATGTATTGTGCAGCCTTATATCCAATATAAGGATGACCTGCAATCTTTTTAAATTCAGAATTATAAAGGTGGATTCTTTCAGGTTCGAATGCTCTGTTTATGAAGGTATATCTATTTAATTGAGTCAGGGCATATTCCGTTAATCCATAAATTTCCAAATACTGGTCTTTGCTGACAAAACCTCCGAGGGCATTTTTATATTTAAGAATCCTTCGGGCAAGTGTTGGCCCAATACCATTCAGCTGTTCCAGACTAACGGAATCTGCTTTGTTAATATCAAAAATATCAGGCGCTTTTTGCTCAATTAGTTTAGGCTTGGAATGTGTTCGGAAAGTTAAGCATGGGGCAATTTTTTCAAATTCAGTTTTATCCATTCCATAAATTTTAAGCAAATCTTCCTTGGCAAAAAACTTTCCTCCTTTTTCCCGGAATTTTATTATTCTTTCTACCAGCGTTGATTTTAAACCAGTCATTAGGAAAAGCTCTTTTGAAGCAATATTGGGATCAAAACTTTCCGGGAACTTGTCAGAAGGATTAGTTATAGATTCATTTTTATCCGTAAACGATTCTGATTGAGCTTCAAATAATTCTAACAGACTGTCTAGAGCGGCACCGTTTTCAGTTCTATCCATTCTTTTCTGAGGAAAAATAAAATATTCAGTTAAAAAAGGAATTGTTAATACAAGACACAGAATTGCCTGGAGGACAATGAAACCGTGAGCTTCCTTTTTTGAAATGCCAAAATAGGATTTACACCTTTCGATAAGATTCATAAAAGCTGGTAAAGTGCAGTAGTCGTTAGCTGATCAATTTATGTTAAAGGTATAAAAATGAGGAAAATAAAAAAAGCCCTCCACTCCCGAAGGGCTCATTAACCTTTACTAAATTATTTACTAACTTATTAAACAAAAGCGTACTAATAAGCCAAATCATCAAATACAGCTTTTCAACCCACTACCAACATAAAATTCCAATTTGAAAACTGCCGTTTTACTCAAATTTTAATTATACTTTAAAAATACTTCAATAATGAACGCATGTAAATAAGGGAAAACCCCTATATGCTCAAGGAATTTTCTTAAAGTGTACAATTAAAATTAATTATAAATATAAAGAGTTAAACTTCAGCTATTTGTTCAGCCAATAATTTAATACCTTCTTCAAAAGAATGAGGGTCATAACCAAGATCATTCATTGCCTTATCAAGAATAAAGCCCGTTTTCGGAGGTCTTACAGCTGGTTGTTTGAAAATTGTACTATCAGCTTTTGAAATAAGGGACTTATCAAGTTTAAAGAAATCGGCAGTTTTAATAGCCATTTCATATGGTGTAAGGAAATCTTTTCCGCTTATGTTATAGATACCGGTAGCCTGATTTTCCATCATAAGATAACAGCCCATAGCTAGGTCTTCAGCCAGTGTAGGTGTTCTCCACTGATCTGTTACCACCTGAATTTTCTTTCCTTCTTCCAGACTTTTTTTAACCCAAAGAATGATATTGGATCTACTCATATCGCATGCAATACCATAGACAAGTACAGTTCTTGCAATAGCCCATTTAGCTTTGCTTTTCAATACAAGTTTTTCTGCTGCCAGCTTACTCTCTCCATAATAACTCAAAGGGTTGGCCTTAGCATTTTCATCATAAGGACCATTCTTTCCATCAAAAATAAAATCTGTAGATAAGTGGATCAGATGTGATTTTATCTTTTCAGATGCTTCAATAAGGTATTTAACTGCATCAACATTCTGTGCCCAGCAAGCTTCCCTCTCCGACTCACATTGGTCTACATTGGTCATAGCTGCAGTGTGAATGATAAAGTCAGGTTTGGTTTCAGAAACTATATCCATCACCTGGTTTCGGTTGGTGATGTCCATTGACTTATACACATATGCTCCTGGCTCCATAGGAAGTCTGTTTTCACCTCTTGCTGTAGCGATCAGGTCATAGTTTTCGTCATCAGCTATAAGACCTACAAGTTTTTGTCCCAAAAGGCCATTTGAACCTGTAATTAAAACTTTCTTTTTCATGCTTTATAAAAGTTTTCGCAGTGATATAGTTTTATGATTTTTTTCTTTTTTAGTTTTTTAATGGAAACCTCCATTGTAATATTTTTAGAAGGTCTGTCACGGTAATCCTTTGGCTGAGTAGCAATTTTATCGATCACATCGAGCCCCTGGACCACCTGACCAAAAACGGTGTATTGATTATCAAGGAAGTGTGCTCCATCCTGATTTTCTACTATATAAAATTGCGATCCGCTGGATTCTCTTTTAGGATTCACCTGGTCGCCCATTCTTGCTGCTGCAACAGCACCTTTATTGTGCTTCAGTTTTTCATTAAACTCTGCTGGTACAGTATAGCCCGGCCCACCCATTCCGTCATTATTCGGATCGGCATCCTTAGAATTAGGATCTCCTCCCTGAATCATGAATTCATCAATAATTCTGTGAAAGGTAGTTCCATTGTAAAACCCTTCCTGAGCAAGCTTTAGAAAGTTTTCCTTATGCTTTGGAGTAAGATCAGAAAGGAGCAATACCATGTCGCCAAATTCTGTTTTTATTGTCACCACGTAATCCTTTTTGGAAGGTTTTGTAGTTTGACCATAAGCTGTAAGGGAAATAAAAATCAATACAATCGCAAAAAATTTAATTTTCATATAACACTAATATTTAAGACTTTTTTAACATGGATAATTTCTAAAAGTTATTTCTTTAAGGCTTTTAATATTTCTTTACCTCCTGAGTTTAGGACCTCTTCAGCTAATTGCAAACCTAATTTTCGCGCGTCGGTTTGGGTTCCAACTATCTCTTTCCTGACAATTTCTGAACCGTCCGGACTCACAACTCCTCCTCTTAATTTGAGTAGATCTCCTTCTATCGTTCCAAGGCCAAAAACCGGAATGCTACAACCACCTTCTAATTTATTAAGGAAAGCTCTCTCCGCAATCAGACAAGTTTCTGTTGGAATATGGTTTAGCAATTTCCTAATGATATCCTTTTTATCAGAAGAAAGAGAAGAGGCTGCTTCTATGGCAATACTTCCCTGTCCTACAGCCGGTGTGAAAATATCCACCGGAAGTTCCTTTACTATAAATTCATTATAGCCCATTCTATGCATGCCTGCAAAAGCAAGAATCATTGCAGGAAAAAGGCCGTCTTCCATTTTCTTAAGTCTTGTCTGGAGGTTTCCTCTTGCATCAGTGGTTGAAAGATGGGGAAAATAATGCTTTAGCAAAGCTTTTCTTCTTGTGGACGAAGTACCAACCAATACTCTTGAAAGGTCTTCCAGAGCAAAGCTTTTGTCAAAACTAACCAGTACGTCGTTTGGTTTTTCTCTTTCAGTGAATGCTATGATTTCCAGCTCAGGTCCAAGATCCGTCTGCATGTCTTTTGCGCTATGAACCGCAATATCCAGGGACCCATCCTTCAATTGCACCTCAATCTCTTCTGTAAAAATTCCTTTGGTTCCAATTTCGGAAAAGGCAGAAGCGAGTTGCTTATCTCCTTTTGTTTCAATCTTTAAAATCTCTGTTTCATACCCGGCGTTATTCAAAACTCCGGCGACATATTCTGTTTGCCACATTGCCAGTTTGCTGGCTCTGGTTCCAATTCTGATTTTACTCTCCATCAATATAATCAAGCGTTCTAAGAAGCAACTTAGAAATTTTTAGGCTAAACTCCAATCAAATCCCGTTCTGCCTTTTTCTTTTTATTGCGTTCTACAAAATCAATGATTTTGCCTGCCACATCTATCTGAGTTACAGTTTCAATTCCCTGCAACCCCGGCGAAGAATTGACTTCAATGATTAAAGGGCCTCTGGAGCTTCGTAACATATCCACCCCGGAAATAGATAAGCCCAAGGCTTTTGACGCACATAATGCAGCGTCCCTTTCTTCATGTGTAAGTTCAATCATTTCGCCTTCCCCTCCACGATGGAGGTTAGAGCGGAATTCGCCTTCTTTACCTTGCCTTTTCATAGCCCCCACTACTTCATTGTCTACCACAAATGCGCGTATATCAGAGCCGTTGGCTTCTTTTATAAATTCCTGAATGAGGATATCAGCTTTGAGCCCATAAAATGCTTCAATTACTGATTTAGCGGCTTTTTTAGATTCTGCAAGTACAACCCCTATCCCCTGGGTACCTTCCAATAATTTAATAATTACCGGCGCACCACCTACATGGCTTATAAGGTTATCTACATCTTTTGACTGGCTTGCAAATGCTGTCTTCGGAACTCCAATACCAGCTTCGCTCAAAACCTGAAGTGTTCTAAGCTTATCTCTTGATCTGGTGATAGCCTGGGATTTCGTTGAGCTGAACACGTTCATCATTTCAAACTGGCGCACTATTGCAGCACCATAAAATGTAACGGAAGCCCCTATTCTCGGAATTACAGCATCATAATCAGTTATCTTTTCTTTATTATAATAAAGCGTTGGATTTCCTGCCTCTATCCCGACATAACATTTTAAATGATCCAGAACCCTAACATCGTGACCACGCTCTTTAGCAGCCTCCACAAGTCTTTTTGTGGAATAAAGGCTTGCATTTCTTGAAAGAATCGCAATACGCATCATCTTACTTATTTAAGCTTTTCTTTTGTTTGTAGGATAAATTGAATTTGGAAACATCTACCAGGAAACCATTTTTCAAAAATTTTCTTCCCAGTAATATGGGATGTTTCATGTTAGATCTGTCTGAAAGGGTAAACTCTGTTTCAATAAGTTTGTTAAAAATGAGGACTTTCGTCTTTATCACAAAACGCTTTTCAATTTGCCCGAATGAACTTTTCACTATTCTTTCCGAAAAATTATTCGTTTGAAAAACAATTTTTTCCTTTTCCTTACCATTAAAATAAGGTAAGGTGAAGCTCAGTTTTTTCTTTACATTGCCAGTAACCTTCGGATTATTGCAATGGATGGAACAACTATAAGCACCGGTATCAATTTTTGCTTTTACCTTGAATATTTTAAGATCCGGAAGATCTATAATATCACTGCGGCCTATAGTTAGCTTCTCTTTTTTCATGAGCAGTCCTGTCAAGACTTCATCATCCCGGATATTTGCAGAGAGAGATCAAGAAATACAATTTTTGCATTAGCGTTTCTCTCTATATGATAATATGCCTCATTCAGGCTCTTACTAATATTTTCTATTTTAACTTCGTTTAAAGCTTTTGAAAAGCCATCTACAAACTTCAGATCTTCTTCATTAAGTCTTAAAAGCTCTTTGCTATTGAGGCGACAGATAAGGGTTTCTCTAAGAATATTCAATCCATATTGGAAAAGATTTTTCTGACCTTCTCTTCCAAGTTTCTGGAAGGCTTCTGACCAGTCTACAAGTTCCAGGATATTGACCTTTTTATAACAAAGCCTCATCCATTCTCTGAACATTTGATGGTTGTCTTCTTCTGCCTGCTGCAGCAACCTTAATCCCTCATTCAGATTCCCATCTGCCAGATAAGCAACTTGTCTTGCTTTTTTTTCATCAAGATGCTTATCCTCCATTAAGAATTTAGTTACTTCTTCATCCGTGAAAGGTCTTATCTTCACTCTTTGAGTACGGGAAAGTACCGTTGTTATGATCTTGTCAGGGTTCTGAGTAACAAGCAGAAATATTGTTTTTACCGGAGGTTCTTCAAGGACTTTAAGAATAGCATTGGCTGAAGACGAATTCATTTGTTCCGGAAGCCAGATGACCATTATTTTATATTCTGCCTCGAAAGATTTCATGGTCACTGTCTTTATTATATTTCTGCTTTCGTCTACTGATATATTCAGTTGTTTATTTTCTGCTCCTATAAAGTTCCCCCATTCTATAAGTCCTCCATAAGGATTTTCTGCAATGAAATTCCTCCACTCTTTCATGAACAATGCACTTGATGCGTCTTTCGAAACACTTTTTGTGGTGCTCACTGGAAACACAAAATGCAGATCCGGGTGGATAAGCTTATTGAATTTATTACAGGAAGCACAAGTGCCACAAGAATCTGTTTCACCTTTCTCCTCGCAGTTGATATAAGTCGCATAAGCTAGTGCCATTGCAAGGCTGCCGCTTCCTTCTGGTCCGGCAAAAAGCTGAGCATGTGCAACATGTCTGTTTTTTACAGAAGCAATAAGGCTGGCCTTAGTTTCTTCAAGACCCTTAATCTGAGAAAATAACACAATTATTAAATTTAAGTACTAGTTATGAATTTTTAGGTAGCCTTAATAAGGGAATACGTTATAAAATTGTTAAGCAGAAATTAGAAATTTCTCACCTGCTGATCTTCAATTTCAAACACGTATTTCAGAATATTAATCTCTTCCTTGGATAGCTGTATATTTCTCCGTGCCATAACCCTTTCGGCTACCTGGATTACTTTCTCAAAGTTATATCTGGAATAATTTTTATCTCCTCCCCAGGCAAATGAAGGCACAAATTTAGCAGGATAACCTTCACCGAAAATGTTTGCATTTACTCCCACAACAGTGCCAGTATTGAACATAGTATTGATTCCGCATTTAGAGTGGTCTGCCATCAACAGACCACAAAACATTTTTCCGGTATTTACAAAGTCTTGCTCCTTATAGCTATATACCTGAACTTCTGAATAAGTGTTTTTAAGATTTGAAGTATTTGTATCTGCACCCAAATTACACCATTCTCCGATTACAGAATTACCAAGAAAACCATCATGAGCTTTGTTGGTATATCCGAATATTACAGAATTACTTACTTCACCACCTATTTTAGAATAAGGACCGACAGTTGTATCTCCTCTGAATTTTGCTCCCATACTTACAGATGCCCCTTCGCCAAGAGCGAAAGGTCCACGAATAATTGCACCTTCCATGATTTCAGAGTTCTTTCCCAGATAGATGGGGCCATTTTCGGCATTTAGGATAGCAGCTTTTATTGATACCCCCTCTTCTATAAATACTTTATCCTGATTGTAAATCCTGGTATATGGATCTGAGAATGGAGCAGAGATTCTTCCTTTGGTTATCAGATCGAAATCTTCTGTTATTTCTTTACCGTTATTCAAAAAAATATCCCAGGGTCTTTTTATGATGATTAAAGCACCTTTAAACTCAATCTGTTTCCCTTCTGCTACCTTTTTATAGGCAATGATAACACCATCCTTAACAATAACTTCCCCGTCCTTGAGACTTTTTATCGCAGCTACAAGTTCATCTGTGGGACAAACTCCTCCGTTAATAAATACATTTTCCTTTCCAGGATTTAGAATGAAACGATCACTTAGATATTCTTCTGTAATGTAAGATACATCCAATCCGGATCTTAACTTCCATTTTTCCGTTATGGTTAATATACCTATCCTTACCTCAGCAACAGGCCTGGTAAAGGTAAAAGGAAGAAGCCCCTGCCTTATTGAAGGTTCGTCGAATAAAATGAAATTCATATTACAAAAATAAAAAAGTCTTCATGGAATCATGAAGACTTTTATACTTATTAAAGAAAACTTTATTCAGAATGTTTTTTTACTTCTGGTATTTTTTCTTGAATTTCTCAACTCTACCTGCAGCATCAACAAATATTTTCTTGCCAGTGTAGAATGGGTGAGAAGCTGAGCTAACCTCAACTTTAACGAGAGGATAGGTATTTCCATCTTCCCATTTAATTGTTTCTGAAGTCTTTATAGTTGATTTTGTAAGAAATTTAAAATCACTAGAAGAATCTTGAAAAACAACTGCTCTGTAATCCGGGTGAATATCTTTTTTCATAATCGCTAACTATCTATTGTAAAAGGGTAACAAATTTAGTAAAATAGAATTTATCAACCAAACTCAGGATTAATTTTTTAGAAATTACCCTTTTCATTAAATTGCCTCTATTATATTTAAAAAGCATTGGATCTTTAAAAAGTTCCATTTTAAACCGGAAAATAATATGGCAGGTGAGAAAAATTTAATCCTTGACAAACAACAAATACTACAGAAAATCAAGAGGATATCTTTTGAAATCTATGAAAATAATTTTTCTGAAGAAGAAATTGTGCTGGCGGGGATCGATGAAAAAGGATACATTTTTGCCAACCTTCTCAAAAACGATATTGAGGGGATCTCCCCTTTAAAGGTCATGCTTGTTAAAATTCAGCTGGATAAATTAGCCAATGTACAAAGTGAAGTGCATCTCGATATTGATATTGAGCAGATTAAAAACAAAACTGTTATCCTCGCAGAT
The DNA here is from genome assembly GCF_000775915.1 of Sporocytophaga myxococcoides. Lineage (NCBI taxonomy): Bacteria > Pseudomonadati > Bacteroidota > Cytophagia > Cytophagales > Cytophagaceae > Sporocytophaga > Sporocytophaga myxococcoides. Next base: position 190,724 of record NZ_BBLT01000002.1, on the reverse strand, counting down.
GATGTTTTAAATACAGGTCGTACTTTAGCCTATGCGCTTAAACCTTTTCTGAATATTGAATTAAAAAAATTGCAAACTGCCGTTATCGTAGACAGAAGTCATCAATTATTTCCTATTGCAGCCGACTATGTTGGCTATTCACTCGCTACAACACTAAGAGAAAGGATTGATGTGGTTCTGGATGAAAACGAATACGGGGTTTATCTTCATTAATCCAATTAATCTTTGACCTCTTTAAAATCCTGTTAAATCAATTGATTGTAACTTTCAAAGATTTGATAGACTTTTTTTCAATCCTTAAGTCAAGTTAGTCTTTATAGGAAAGCCATCTGAACACTTCCTTCCAGGTGGCGTTTTTCCCATACATTAAAATTCCCACTCTATATATTTTTGCGGCAAGCAAAGTCGCCAGCAGGAAAAAAGAGAATAGTACAATCATTGATAATGCAATTTCCCAGAATGGGATGCCAAATGGTATTCGCAACATCATGACTACAGGACTTGTAAAAGGTATATAGGAAAGAATTTGGGCCAGTGTGCTGTCAGGCATTTCCAATATCCTTGGAGCCATGATAAATGAAAAAATCAGAGGCAATGTTATCGGCAGCATAAATTGCTGGGTATCCGTCTCTGCATCAGAAGCTGCCCCGATAGCGGCAAACAGTGAACTATAAAAAAGATATCCTACAAGGAAAAAGAAAATAAATACCGGAATGATCAAACCAAAATTGATCTGTCCTACAAAGTTAAGCATTTCATTAACTTCCATTGCCTGAGCCGCGTCGTGACTAGTTGTCAAAGTCTGACTGATGTTCTCGTCAGAAAAGCGTTCGAGCTTGAATTTATCAAAAATCAAACGGGATAAAGTAAATGTAGTGATTACCCATATTAAAAACTGAGTAAGGCTTACCAGGGCCACTCCCAGTATCTTTCCAACCATGAGCTGAAAGGGTGTTACTGAAGAGACGACCACTTCAAGTATTCTGTTGGCCTTTTCTTCAATAATACTCTTCATCACCTGGACACCATACAAGAATATAAAAAAGTATACCAGAATTGCAGAAAATAAGGCTATCGAAGCTGCAGCTTCACCAGCATTCTTTTCTAGAAGCCTAGTCTCTGTTAAATTTATTTCAGGCAAAGATGCATTGAGTTTAGTTTTGGCAACAGCGAGTTTTAAAGCCTGTTCTATTCCCTGCCTTTCTTCTGAAGATATATTTGAAGCATTGATAAGATTTGCATTTATTGCTCCGGATGTATCAGGTGGAAGAATAATTAGATGGGAAGCTTTGTTTTTATTTAGCTTCTCCTGATCAGAAAAAATAATAAAAGGGGCTTCAAGTTGTTCTTTTAAGATGTGATGCTGGTCTATAACAACCACCTCCTTCTGCTTAGCCTGTGGCACTGTAAGCCATGCGGGAACAATCATCAGGACAAGAAAAATCAATGGTCCAAGAAAAGAAAGGATAAGAAAAGCTTTTTTTCTGACTCTTGTAATGTACTCCCTTTGGAGAATCAACCAAACCTTATTCATCACTTTCTCCCTTTATCTTATCAATAAATATTTCATGCAATGAGGGCAATTCCTCTTTAAAGCTTTTAAAGTTAATATGCGGCATTAAGACTTCAATGATTTTATTGAGAACAATACCCGGTGCCGGAATCAATGTAGCAATAAACTGGTTCCCTGCGAAAGTTTCCGAATCTACCACCTCATACAAGAGTTTATTTTCAGGCAAAATACCTTCTCCTTCAATTATAAGTCTGTTCTTCTTCACACCTTCTTTGATCTTTTTCACCTCTCCTTCAAGAACATTTTTTCCTTTGTTGATAAGCACAATTTTATCACACAGCTCTTCTGCATTCTCCATTCGGTGGGTTGAAAGGAGGATGGTCTTTCCTTCTTTTCTGAATCTGAAAATATAATTTTTAAGTAATTCAGCATTTACAGGATCGAAGCCAGAAAACGGCTCATCTAGTATGATCAGGTCAGGATTATGAATAATGCTGGCAATGAATTGCACTTTTTGCTGCATTCCTTTCGAGAGTGCATCAACAGTATGATTCTTCCACTCCGCAAGACCTGTTTCTTCAAGAAAAGAGGTAGTTCTTGTCTTAGCTTCTGAAGCAGCAACCCCCTTCAACCTTGCAAAATAAACGAGCTGCTCTTCTACCTTCATCTTTTTGTACAGGCCTCTTTCTTCAGGAAGATAACCTATTCTCTTCTGATAATCAGAAGTAAATATATTACTCTGAAAGAAATACTGTCCTTTATCAGGACCTAAGATTCCAGTAAGGATTCTCAGCAAGGTCGTCTTCCCTGCCCCGTTTGGACCAAGGATACCATAGATGCTTCCTTCCTTTATCCCTAATGATACATCACTTAGAGCTTGAAACGCTCCATAGGATTTAGAAAGATTTTCTGTTTTTACTATTTCCAAAAGATTTCTGCAGTGTTGGGGTAAAATTAATAAGGAGAATTGAGATTACTGTTTCGGGATGAATCGGATTTAAAGATTAACAGGATTATTTTTATTGCATACTTTAAAATAAGTTTACAGAATTAGACTTCAATATTAAATAGAGTTTAAAAATCAAAATCCCACTAATCCTTTAATCCGGTTCATCCCGATTCAAACATATATCCTACTTCCCATCCAATGTTTTCGGAATCGGTATTTCCAGCTCAAAAGCCTTGTTTAATTTCTTAATAAAATAAGCTGAAAGTAGAGGTGACTCCTTCTCTACATTCTGATGCACAAAAAAATACAACTCCTGAAGCCCCCCTTCCCTCCATTTCTTAATCCTCTTCAACCAATCATCAAGTCGGGAATAATCACTCTCATGATTGGCTCCTACATATCTTATAAATGCCTTGGGAGTAGTAAGTCTCATATGCAACATATCTCTTCTGCCGGCAGTATCAACAATTATGTTGGTCTTTTTCTTGGCTTCCATTAACTTGTAAAGTCGCTCCGCCTCTTTGGTATCTTGAAACCAGTCTTTATTTCTAAGTTCTATAGCAAGAGGAACAGCTTTAGGAAAATCATTAATAAATTTCTCTACCCTATCAAAATTCTTTGGACCAAAATTATCATGCATCTGTAAAAACACCATACCCAGTTTTTTGTCAAATTGAGATACTGCATCACAAAACTCCTCTACAGCAGGTTGCACATCTATCAGTCTTTTAAAATGGCTGATGCTGTTAGTAAGCTTAGGAAAAAATTTAAAATCAGCAGGAGTCTTGTCCTTCCATATTAATACCTGCTCTCTGGAAGGTGCATTATAAAATGTCGCATTAAGCTCTATACTATTAAATTGAGATGAATAATATGTCAGCTCGTCTTTAGTTCCTTTAGGATAAAAATTCTTTAAGTCAGTTTTATTCCATTTTGCACATCCTACATACACTTTGAAAGGCTTGTCCTTTTTATTTTCCGAAAGCATCTTCGTAGTATCTTTATGGTCTGCTGGCAACCTAAAATCGATTTCTTCGGGATTATCTACCTGGCCAAATTTCATGGAGTTTGTTGTTAAATAGTAATTGCATTTATTCTGGCAATATAAATATTTAAACGAAATGGACTAGAATTGAACAATACTTAGCATAACATTTTTTCAGCTTCACATTCCCTTATCAAAGTATCCAATCTTTCTTCTCTAATACTTCTTTGATCTGCGTTCATGATCCAGTTAATTACTTTGCGTTTATAGGAAGGAGCAGTCGCATTAAAAAAACTCCAGGCTTTGTTATTTGCCTTAAATTTTTCTTCTAAAAAATCATCCAATATCGTCTCAGCCTTTTCAAAGGGAAATACTCCAGAATCGCATCCTTGTCTCTTATTGAATACTTCAATTCCCTCAAACTTCATTAACCCCTTTTTCAAAAGTTCCTCTACTTTGTGGATATGAACAGGGCTCCACATACTTTTAGGTTTCCTTGGTGTAAACCGGATTACATACTCCTCCTTATCAAGCGATTTACGCACTCCCTCAGTCCAGCCGAAACACAATGCCTGATCAATCGATTGAGATATGTTGATTCCTTTTTTCTCCGAATCCTCTTTATAATAACCTATTAAAAGCTCCTTCTTTTTCTTGAAATTTTTCTCAAACCAGTTCCGAAGTTCTTGTTCCTCAGCAAAAAAAATTGGTCCTATATTTCCCATAATTTTCTCATTTCCACCTATTCTTGATTACAACAAGAATTCAGGCATGATGAGTTTCTAGCATAGGACATACTCCACAAAGTACTGTTTTACAGCAAATTAAAAATCATCTTTTTACAACAAACTTAAAAAAGAGAAGTTCTGCATTTTGTTGTCAACTGCAGACTTCTCTTTTTTATTCAACATTAGTTTTAAATTTCTTCCCTGGTTCCTAATATCTTCGCAGCATCCGAATAACCTTCTTCCTTCAATCTGATTACAATACGAATAATCTCTTTCAAATTTCTTGCAGTCCCTAGTAATGCAACATTGTGATAATGATCTTTTTCAGCTGGAAATCTCTCTGCTTTACCATACATTCGAATATGAGCACCAACATCCACAAGGTTTGTATGTAGATCTATCAGGAGAGATACAAGTTCAGGAGCAAGATATTCCGAATACTTCATGTTGATCAGCATCCAGATATCTTCTGCCTTTTCATCAAAGTAATGATAGCTATCTGCGTTAAAGAATGTAAGGTCAATCCTCTCGATCAATTTCTCTGCAGAAAGAGGTTCCAGTTCATTCAAAAATTTTTCTCTTTGCTTTCTTATTTGTAGTATCACTTCTTCCTCTTTCATCCTGTGATTAAACTCAGGTTTGAAACCAAACACTCTCGTTGCAACACCATCCCTTACTCTGTTGATTGTTCTGCCAATCAGGTAATCGATATGCTCCTGTACTATAAGCCATCTTTTGGCTTTAGACTTCACAAGCAACACATCAATAACAAAAAGTGTAAATGCCGCACCTATGATTTCTGACAACACGTTTGCAGAAAGATCTTCATCAACCCAGCGCAATGCTATTGAAATAGCAGCTGCTATTCCGATGGCAAGGTATATCAGTACAGGCCTGTCTGACTTGCTGGCGTTGCTCTTCTTTGCTTTGTCTCTTAAGGTTGACATAAAAAATTCGCATTATCTCATAATGGTTCAAATTACTTAACTCTTCTAAAAGTCGCTTGTCTGCTCTGAGTTACTCCTGGAGCTATGCTTAAAGTAACAAAATAGAATATAGTAAATTCATCCAGATTTCTAATATGCTGTGGGCAGCAACCACCATTTACCCATGATTCACCTTCTCCTCCCGACACTTGATCTTAAATGCTAAGTCTTAAGTCTGGACCATAACTGCTTATACCAGCTAAGACATTGTAAAGCAAAGGGTGTCCTTTATATAATACTTCATTATTAGTAAATCTTATCGAATCACTGCCAACTGCTTCAATATTTTCTTCATAAAAAAGAGTATCTGTGCTACCAATTATTACGTCTTTAACGTTATATTTTCCAACAAAATAATTACTTGGAGAACTTGACAAAACTCTTACCTTTAACTCTGAAGTTACAACCCTTCCGGAAACAGATTTACCAATCATTGGAATGGTATAAACTCCTGGTTCAAAATCTTTATTAACGACTAAGGTTAGTTCTCTGGATTTATCACCAGCTTTCTGAGTAAAGCTATTCGGCTCAATTGTAAACCCTTGAAGATTATTTGAAATCGTTATCTGCACAGGCTCATGATCATACATGTAAGAAGAAATGTTGATATATAATCCTTTGGATGGTTTGATCCTGTTTGACCGGAAAAATATCGTCAAAATTATCCTGGAAAGCAAAACCAATCCTATGATCATAAGCCACTTTTAAAGCATAGGTAGCAACAGGAACTGGTAGGATCCTTGACTTACCCATATCCTCAAGCCCTTGTCCAGCGTCCATTTCAGTCTGTATCCATATTTCCTTGCTTCTCCAATTAATCTCATTGAACGTTCCCTGTAATCCAGTACCTTCACCAACCACAAGAGAGAAACGTCCATCATCATCTGTTTTTATTGAATGACTTTCTTTGTAAAACAATTCATCAGGAGAAGTACTCAAAATAGATATATAAATTGAAATAGTCTGATCAGCAATCGGAGCACCGCTCGCCATTTTTGCAACTCCCTGATAATAAAATCCACTCTGAGCAAAGCAAACCAATGGAAGCAAAATACGACATTTTATTAGAATAAGTTTGTCTAATTACTATTCACCTAAATTTACTCAATCCGTTTTCAAGTCATTGTCTAAGCCAAAGTCTTCGAATAACTTTATTTCTATTTAAAAAGAAAGGGCAGCACTGATTCAGAGCTGCCCTTTCTTCCATTTTAATGACAAATATCTATTTCAACAATTCCATTTTAACCATTCCGTCCTGTTTGCCTTTCAAGTAAATTTCCAGAAGAAATGTCTTATCAGCAGAATCGAATATTCTAGGTGTCTTGAATTGATAAGCTTCTACACCATTAATGTCTTCAATATTGAAAAGAGCGTGTCTTTCATAGTTACCAGTCGCATCATTGATCTTGAATGCTGTCAGGTATCCGCCTCTTCCATCCTGATGTTTAGCAGGAGCATCATCTTTTCCGATGTTGGCATTCTTGATATTATCAAGGAATAATACATATTCAGCATCTTTAGATTTAATGAAACGGATACCCATGCCCCCTTTACCTACTGTTCCTACCTGTGTTTTAGGTAACTTTTTCATCCACACAAGATTTCCTTTTGCATCGATTTTTGTTACAATAACATCTGCATAATAGTATACAGTTGTCTGCTTGGTACCCACAAACTCATTCCTGATATACTGTTGTTCTCCAACAATGATTGTGCTTCCATCTTCTGCCTGCACAAGATTCGTCATCTTAACATCATTGATACCCGCTTTTCCTTCGCCTTCTCTTTTAGCGTTTTTAGCCTGTGCTCTTCCTGACTCAAACTGATTGATCAAAGCTAACGGGAATTCATAATCATGTTTTTCGAGAACTTTTCCATTCTGGTCCATCTTAAAGTGCAGAATACCATTTGTATTGAAGCTTAGTGCTCCTGAGCCCGTCCAGTTTACGGTTACATCCATTCCATTTGCATAGAAGCCAGTGCATGTTATATTGCCATCAGCAGCTTCACGAAGTTTAAATTCCTGGAAAAATAACTTACCGTCAATATCTATTTTGTGAGGTGTCACAGAAAGATCTTTATTGATCGCCAACAATTGAAATTCCTTTGTCTCATTTATTGCTGCAAGCATAAATGCTTTACCTTCTTTACTTACAGCATAAGCAAGGTTATTCATTTGCTTTTCTGTATAAGGCATTTTGGCTTCACCACCCCATTGTTTATTAAAAGCTGCGTCAAATACGTAAAACCCGATAATATCATAGCTTTTTGAATCCTTTTTGGTTTCAGGTTTCGTTCTGTATCTAAGCATTATTTTTGAATTGTCAAAAGAAGTTAACACTTCAAATCTGATAGCACCTGCACCAAACAAACCAGGCATACCATCTACGTACGAACTAACAGTTACTTCCGAGCTGGTAGAAAAGAGTAATTTAGGACTAAGAAAAGTCCCCTCCGCCATATTTATTTCTCTTGCATAAAGGTCTTCTACCTTGGCTTTTTTGTTGAATGAACTAAATACATAAAATAATTTATCACCGACCTTCATCACCTTTTGTACTTTATTGTATGGAGGAAAATCTTCGTAAGTTTTTCTGCTTACTTCTTTCATAGTACTAGCATTAAAACGTTGAATGAACACCTTTTCTCCGTCTGTTTTCACAGAAATTGCATTGCCTTTTCCGTCGGAAAAATATTCCTTACTTGCCCCATCGATCACTGGGAAAGGCTGACTGACAGTTACCTTAAAATCTTTTGATAAATTAACTTGTCCAAAAGATGTCAATTGAATTGTTAGTAAAAATACTACTAAAAGCTTTAGTTTATTCATATAAAAAAGGTTATAGTTTTAAAGGATAAATTTAATACAATTATTGAGTAGCAACTATATAAAAACTAATATAAATTACAGTTTTATGATTTTTCCCAGCTAAACCAGAACTAATTTGGGAAACTTTATCCCGACTTTATAATAATATTTTACAATACACAGAATTTCAGATTAACAATATTGTGAACCTACATTTACGAAGTGTATTAATATTTGTTATTTATCATGCACCTCCATGTATTATTAAAGTAAGGGAGAATTAATAAATAGTCGAATTAAAAAATTAGTCAGATAAAAAGACAAAAAGTGACATTATTGTTGGACTTATGTGAGCATGATTTAATTTCAAAAAAAAAGAATCGAAAAAGCCAGTTTCTAAATCAACTGGCTTTTAAAAACTCTATTCAAGCATTGTATATTTTGGGCTATTTTATTCAAAATCTATTAAAATTTCCGTCCATAACCTGCATTATTTATGTTGTCCTACTTCTCTGCCAGGGCCTTTAACTTCCGATTCATTAATTCAAAACCATCTTTCGTTTTTTGAGGATTAAACATCCATACAAAGACACCCTCGAATCGCTCTCTTTGTACAAATCTTACTGTACCATCTTCATTATCGGTCAATTCAAAACGATGCTCCCCATCAAACAATCCTTTTACGAACACACTTCCCAGCCAGGCTAATTCTTTCCTTGGAACATTCTTAAGTATGGTGGGCTTAAAAGTCATAGCAGGACCACCGGGAGGGACAATATTTACCTTGATTTTTTTTCCTGTTTCAATCTTACCAGTTAAAGATGTAATAAAAGGATTCCAGGTTGGATACTTTTCAAAATCGGTAAGAATAGACCATACCTTATCAGGAGTAGACCTGATAATAATTTCTGTTGTGATTTCCTTTGCCATATGTTTCAAATTTTCATGTACAATTGTGATTGACAGCGCCGAACATATTGTTCAACCTGACACTACAAAGGTCTGGTTTTCGCATGACTTCAGGCTTGATAAATATCAAGAAAATCAGGATTGCATTTTTTTTCGGATCCGGCTAAACGTTTCGGGAGTCATACCAAGCATAGAAGCAATGTACTGCAAAGGAACCTGATTAAAGAGCTCCCTGTTATGCTCAAAGAAAAACTGGTACCGCTCTTCAGCCGTCATAGAAAGGTGACTGAATATCCTATCTTCCATGATGGTAAAACAATGTACAATAAATAGTTTTTCAAGTACAGGCCACTGAGACACCAGCATATTAAGGTTTTGGTAATCCTCCTTGTAGATCGATTGTACCTTCGTATCTGTTAGTGCCTGGATTGTCCAGCGTGAAGGAGAGCCCAAAACGAATGAAGATAAATCTGTTACAAAATAGCCTTGGGTGGTAATCCATTGTGTTACATCCCTTTTTTCGGTTTCAACAAAAATTCTTAAAAAACCTGATTGTACAAAACTCAACTTATCACAACTCTTCCCGCTTTTGAGGAAGTAGTCATTTTTTTTTATCGTCTCCGGTTTGAAAAACGAAACTATTGTTTTTAAATCTTCCGGAGCTATAACTCCAAAATATGATGTGATACTATTTTCCAGGTTTGTCATGAGGGATCAATTAATTCTTAAATATATCCTAACGCTGTCTCTGCTTACCTCCAGAAGGATACTATATTCCATGATTCATTTTTTGAATTAAGCTTTTAGTTCTCCTTTCCGCTGAATACGCTTCATAATACTCATAGATCAGTGTTCATGCGTATTTATCATATCTATTGTAGTATTGATCTCCAGCACTTGAACAATATTTCTTATTAACGCTTTGCAGTCTACAATGATTCAGAATTCTCGAGGAGTAACATCCGTCTATCTGCTCTTCACTCATTTGTACCTTTTTATACAGATACCAAAAATATAGAGAATAAAGAATCATTCTATCTCTTTTACCTCATCCTTTAAAAGATATTGTCCATTTTGATGGAATTCACAGAATGATGGTTTTGATAGATATAAGGCTTCAGAATATTCTCATCAGATTAAAAATTCATTCTTATTATTACAATACAAGCGGAATTTATCAGTACTTATGATAGCTTAAATACAGGTATTAACACTTTCACAAATAATAGAAGCTTGTTATAATGAAAGATTTTGTTTTACTCATCAAAGAGATAATCGCCTTTAAATTTCCTTCTTATTTTAAGTGGAAGTTTAAAAAGGAACTTAAAAAAAGAAGTGCTGATCATTTTTGCAACTACAACATTCGAAGCGATATAAAAGGTTGTGCAGGTCGTTCTTAAATACCTCCATCGATATGCCTTTGCATACTTCTCTATAAATGCCGTTCTCTTCTCAAAAAAATCTTCATTCATATTACCGCTGCTCTTGTGCAGAAGGTTAAAATCTATAACCCAGCATGAGTATCCCATGGCCTGAGCTATAAGACATATATCAGTGCCATAAAAGTGATAGCCTTTTAAGTCCACACTGAATGAAATTCTTGACCTCGCATTGATCAGCAGGAAGTTTTCATCTAATGTATTTACCTTGGATGGAAATGGTCCCCTGATGATCTCTTTGTCCGGATAAGTAACTCTTTCGAATACCATTTTAAGATGCAACCCTCCGGCATTACCCAGTACGGCCCAGTTTTTGTCAAGCAATTCAACAGCACATATCCTTTCTTCGAGTATCGAAATATTATCATAATTAAGTTCAATATCCTGGTGACAAAGAATGATATATTGTCCTCTTGCTTTACTTAGGATTTCATTATAACCGGAATAGGCGTCAAATCTGTTTGAAGAAGAATTATCACAGAAAAGAAATTCTGTATTTGACCCATTAAATCCTGCTCTCGCAAACGAATCAAGCATAACCTGATACTCTTGCTTGTTTGTAACCAATGTACCTACAGTGAACTTTATCGGGTGCTGGAATGGAACTTCAGAAATTTCTTTTGGAGTACTCTGCATTTTTATTTTTGGATGAGAATTTTTGAAGAATGGTCCTGTCTGAGACTTTAAAATATTTAGCTTCTTCTTTTCTTTTTTCCAGGATCTGATCTTTCAGCCTGAACACTTTAATTATAGCTTTCCAGTAAAATCGGTTAAGAGAGATTAACTTTATGATCAGGAATATAACATTTCCAAACAGAAGTCCGGGAGTGTTTATATTTTTCCAGATAAAAATAACTTTATTTCTTATGTCGACTGTACGTTTAAAATCACTGCTCTGTTTAGTGAGCGTAGAGCTGACATTATGAAAAGCAATACTGTCAGGGTCAAAGTAAATCTTCCAGCCTCGTTTTAATGCTCTGTATCCAAGGTCCGTTTCCTCAAATAAATAAGGCGAAAACAATTCATCAAAACCTTTGAGCTGTCTGAATTTATTTGCATCTGCAAAAAAATAAGCTCCTTGCACACCTCCCGATTCAAACATATCAGTTTTTTCAGGATCCAACTGTTCGCGGAAAATATTTTCCGTCACCCTGGGAAACCCTCTCTTCCAATTAATTAGCTTAAGCCCATCAAGAGGTTTGCGGTCAATAAAACTATACCCGCCAACCGTCACTGCAAACGTTTCCGGTTTGTCAAAATATTTATTAAACCCCGAAAAGAAATCTTCTCTAAGCTCTACATCATTGTTGAGGAAAAAGATTATTTCTCCTCTTGCAGCAGCAGCGCCGGAATTACAGGTAGCAGAAAACCCCTTGTTGACCTCATGGACAATAAGAGAAATACGCTCATCTCTCTGGCAAAACATTTTAATAACCTCAATACTTGCATCTTTAGACTTATCGTCTACAATTACCAGCTCCCATTGCCCCTGATAATTCTCTAAGGCATGAAGAACAGATGGCAAAAATTGCTGAAGCAATTCTGCACCATAATAATTGGGAATAATAACGCTTAAATATCTAAACATTAAGGCAATTCAGGAAGAAATGAATAATTATCGATAAATATAATATGGCAAAATGCAAAATTAATACTAATTGATAAAACCACTTTGAAGTAAATCAGAGTAATAATGAAATATTATCGATAAATTTACTATCCGGAAAGAAAAACTTTGACTAATGAAGAGCTGAGTCCTCTTAATTTAACAATTGAATAATTTAAGATCAGTTGTTTGAATTTTGTTAGCCATCTTTGTAAAATATTTCTATTATAAATTATTTAGACTTTTGCTTTCAGCCTGTTTAATTACTGCTGAAATAAAAAAATAGTCAGTATCCATTAAAAATAGCTTTGTAATAACCTCTGCGCATTGCAAAGCAAAATGTTTTGAATAAAAATGCAATCTGAAAATTTCATAGAAGGCACTAAAGGAAAAACTTCTATTGTCGTTCCTGTATATGCAGACTGGAATAGTTTGTCCAAATGTATTGATTCACTTATTCTTTTTGCAGGTGATGAAAATGTATACCTAATTAATGATAATGGTCCTGAAGCCGATTCCCTTGAGGAAAAGATCAAAAACAAGATCAAAGATAAACTCAATTTCAAGTACTATAGAAATGAGCAAAATCTGGGCTTCATAAAAACCTGTAACAGGGCGGTTTTTGAACTGGATAATACCGCAAACGATATCCTTTTATTGAACAGTGATACAGAAGTTACAGAGGGCTTTCTGGAAGAATTAAGATCTGTATTATACCTGAATGAAAAACATGCTGCATGTTGCCCAAGAAGTAATAATGCCAGTTTACTGAGCATTCCTTTATTTTTTAAAGGTGACAGAAGCGCAATTGCCGATGAGAGTTTTGAACTATTTTCAAAACTTAAAACAATGCTTCCAAAATTCTCTATTATTCCAACCGGTGTTGGCTTCTGCATGCTTATCAAGCGAAGTATCATCAATAACTTCGGCCTTTTTGACGAGATCTATGGCAAAGGCTACAATGAGGAAAATGACTTCTGCATGAGAATTAACGAATATGGATTTACTACGGTAATGGCGAACCATGCATTCGTTTACCATCACGAATCCAAAAGCTTTGGGAAATCACAGAGAGAGAGCCTTGACAAAACAAACTATAAAATACTAAAGAATAGATACCCTTACTACTCCAGTATCGTTGATCAATACTTTAAACACGAAATTCATGTGGCTGATAATTTTTCTGCATTATTCAGCAGTAAATTGCACAACAAGTCAAAAATCTTATTCTGTGTACCCCACCTAAACAAAAGTGTTAACGGGACGGTCAACTATGCATTGAACCTGCTGGAAAATTTTTATAATCTCTTCTCTCACAAATTTGAAATACACGTTCTTACTTTACCTCAGCTTTCCGAGATATATGGATTGGGTAAGAAATATCCGGATGTTGTATTTCCAGACACTGTTCAGGACAAATATGACCTGGCAATAATGCCTTCACAGATTTTCAATTTTCACCTTTTAAATCTGATTAACAAGGTAGCATTACGAATGGTAATTACCTTTCAGGATATAATAGCTACACGTTGTAACTATATAGTGCATAAGGATTTTTTCAGCAAGAACGTTTTTGAATTATCCCTTAAACATTCAGATGGAATAATTTTCATCAGTGAAACGACAAAGTCAGATACAGAAGCTTTCTTTGGTACACCTTACAATTTTGTGCTACCCACCAATAAAATTATATATCATGGGACCAAAAACAAATCTGACCAATCTGCTGAGGTGAAGAATAATGCTGGTGAAAGCTACGCCTTGATTGTTGGGAACAGTTTTAAACATAAAGCAGTAAATGAAACAATCAAAGTATTGTCAGAACTGGAAGGTTTCAAGGCTGTCGCAATCGGAGGAGCCAATAAACAGCATGGAAATTTTATTACGGAATATAAGAGCGGAACTCTAAGTGAAGAAAAATTTAAATCTTTATATAAAAACTGTAATTACATTATTTATCCAAGCTTCTATGAAGGATTCGGCTTGCCTCTTATAGAGGCATTACAAGAACGGAAAAATATTTTCATCAATGATACCAGCGTAAATCGTGAGCTTTCAAATGGATTGCTAAAAGAATACAAACAATACCTTCACTTCTTCTCTGACTTCAAACATCTCAAGGAATTGCTATCAGCAAGGCCAGACCCTAAATGGGATAGTGGAGATTTCAAATTCAGAACATGGAATGATGTTGCTCAGGAAACAGGAGAATTCTTAGAACAAATTCTGAATACACCCATCCAGATTGAAAAACTTAATAAACGATGGAAAGAGTTGACATCTTTAGCTATAATGCTGGAATCACCCGTCACTAATAGCTCAGCCAAGAAGAAAAGACTTAAGAAAATCAAGAGTAAGATTAAAAGGTTCTTTTCAAAACTTGTTTAACTCAGGTAAAAGCCATAATTCTAAATGAAAATTTATTTCATGCCATAAGTATAATAAGACAGGCCGACTATTACTAGCCGGCCTGTTTTATTTCGCTTCTGATGTGTTTAATATTCTACATACTAAAAAAACTCTTGACTTCAATACCCATCGAAATCAAAAGTCTTATTATTTCAACATATGGATTTATTATAATTTACGGCATTTTAACGTGGTGCTACTTTCTTTTGATCTTAGTATGATAAGATACATACCTGAAGGCAGATCACTGATATCTATTTTCATCTTACCTTCATCAAATAAATTATCTGACACATTCAATGAACGAAGCACTTTACCTTGCTGATTGCAAATGGCGATTTCATCCTTTCCTTTTATATCATTGGCATCAATTGTAAAAATATCAGTGACAGGATTAGGATATAAACTTACGGTGCCACTATTACCTGATGATCTTTCAAACAGGCCTGTTACTACCTGATTGGTTTTTAAAAGAATCAGACTGTTCGGATTTTCTGTCAGTGCATAAATTTTGCCATCAGGAGATACCTCAACATCTCTGAATCTTGCATAATTCTTCATGAATGAATAAGTAGCTACATGTTTATCATCCTTGATCTTCACCCATTGTATTTGCATTCCTGCAAGAGCTCCTAAAACAAAATTCACCTCATTGGCTTGCTGATTCTGCAGATTAACAATGGCCAAACCGCAAGGGGCTATTGAAGGAACCCAATATCTGATGGGTTGTTCCATTCCTTCTTTTGCCGTATCAGTGGTAATAGTAGTTCCGTTATAGTTCTTACCAAATGTTATTTTAGGCCAACCATAGTTGTTAGCAGCCTCAACCAAGTTGAGTTCATCTCCTCCCATCGGGCCATGTTCATGTGCATAGATCTTATTTGTTTCCGGATGAATAACCAGCCCTTGAACATTCCTGTGGCCATAGCTGTATATTTCAGGCTTTGCACCATTAACTCCTACAAATGGATTGTCACTTGGAACGGAACCATCATCATTCAGACGTATAATTTTTCCCAAATGATTTTCGAGTAATTGTGCATTATCCTGTTCCTGCCTTTCACTTGAGGAAAAAATAAGGTGATTATCTTTGTCAAAAGCGATGCGGCTACCATAGTGATTTGTACCACTCTTAAAAGGCAAAGCTCTGAATATTTCAGTAAAGCCTGTTAGCTGATTATTGTTTAGCACACCTCTTCCGATCGCAAGCGTGGAACCTCCAGGTCCTGAAATGGAATACGAAAGGTAAACGTACTTATTTGTGGTGAAATTTGGATGAATGGCAACATCCAGTAAGCCTCCCTGGCCAGCAGTTGAAACCGCAGGAGTCCCACTGATCTGAGTCTTGGTATCCGTAGAGACAACATATCTGAAGAGTTTACCGCTTTTCTCTGTAAACAGTAGTTCATCTGCTGAAATAAAACACATACCCCAGGGTTGTGACATTTCATTAGAGGACAGAAGAACTTTATCCAGCTCAAGAGTAGGAGCCTGTGCCAAAGATTTTAATGCCGAAATAGACATTAAAATGGCTAATGTAAAGTAGAACTGTTTTTTCATAGTTAGTTAAATAATAGGTTTAATTAAACTAAGAGTTGGTATAAATTAAGTTAATTTGAGGATATTGACAAAACCCAATGGCATATAACTCTGATTTAAAAGAGATTACTCACTCGGACATATGATTTTAGTGTCTTAGCTTTTAGACTAAAATCATTTACATTATAAAGAGATGCTGGGTCTTATGAGTATTAAATGGAGGCCAGGGAACTCTGAACATCCTGCGATTCATTGTTAAACTAGATGATAATCCCTCAATTATCAACTATTTATTATATACACAGAACGTCAAAAAGGTAAACATCTGATTGACCTGTGAAACTAATATTCGATTTAGATAAGGACCATCTAAACATTCAATTGATGCCATCGCTTGAAGCGATGGCATCAATCTTTCAGTGGCAAAACTCCATCACCTGGCCAGAACCCCGTGTTGGCGAACGTTTTGAAACGCCCACTGTTTTATACTCTAGAACGCCCTGACTGCCCTGGCTGGCGCGCGTTCAATGTCGTTAAGATAAGAGGCTATCTTGAATTTTGTCATCCTTTATTAGATAGATTTCCTCTACCATCATAATCATTATATCTATGCAGATCCGCATTATGTAAAGCGCCTCTATAGCTTTCTTGTCTTTTTGAAAATCCATGGGAAATAGACCACAAGCCTTCCCCATCAAGTTGTTCCCGCATCATATAAGCATGAGTATAAAGTCTCATTAGCATTTGGATTGAAATTATGACTTCAAGCTAATAATTTGCGGTTCACTTTTGCGGGTCATTTTACGGAGAAACAAAAAATCGCAAACATTTAAAAACCAACATTTAAACATCTATTTTACAACACATTAAACAAATAATAAACTTGTAAAATAACAATTCAAAGTCCTATTTTGAGGAATAATTGCGGGTAAAATTGCGGCTGTGGTTGCGGAGGAAAAGTGGTAGGTGGGCTGATGCATTTAAGCTGCTATTTCTTTAATCTATCCTCAATCATTCATATTACAAATGCGAATGCGCTATCTCTGATATATGTTTTAACTATCTAATATTTCCACTATCAAAGATTTTATATAATACCCATAGCGGGGTAGCCTTTGAGAGATATAAAATACCTATCCCGGAAATCTATTTGGAGGAAACCAGCAGCTCCCGCACATTTACATCCAGTGCTTTTGCAATAGCAAATAATGTCTCCACTGTAGGCTGTACATCATTTGTACACCATTTTGAAACAGTACTTCTATTCATTCCTAATGCTTCTGCCAGCCAGATATTTGTTTTACCCTTTTCTGCCAATACAGCTTTTATTCTATTAAAAGTAGGCCTTTCAGTCATTTTAATTCTTCAAAACGCAATTTAATTGGCAATGTAAATAAATCAACTGACATAAAAAGAGTTAAAAAACGAGCACAAAACTAATTTAAATTATACAGTATAGATATTAATTTGCATATAATGCAATTTACTAGTACATTGGCAGTCAAAATTCACCAGCTATGGAAAAACACAAAAGCCTTATTATCAAAATCCTTGTCCAAGACATGAAACATGAACAACTCCTCAATGGCCTGAAGGACTTGGGCTTTGAAAGTGATCTTCATGGACTGGAACTAGTAAGTGTTGTGGCAGAATTAATGGGTGCTCCCGAATTAAAATCAAACTCAGAATGGTTCGACGGCTACATGAATTTTTTAAGCATGGCAGACCAATATGAAATAACTGGCAATGGTAAAAATCTAATACCTCTTGCTGAGGCCTGTTATATGTATCTGAAGAAGTGTATGCAGAAAGTATGAATGGGGCCAGGCTTCTTTAAATGTCCGGCATTTGAACGTTATTATTTAACAGAAACACCGTATATCAATTTTATTACTTGTTAAAATCTATTGCTACCTGTTAACGAAAGGGAGACGCCAGCATGGCGTCTCTACGGGAGATTTGTTGCAATTAAAATAGCCCGTTCTGCAATAACTGGCTACTCTTATTCTTTTCTCAAATACTCGCATTACAAATGCGAATACGCATTATCCAAAATTTATCTTTTAATTTCTAAACACTCCCTCTATCACAAATTTCACTCGATGCAATCGAGCGACAGCCTACAAAGAGGGAGATCTGGGCCAGCTGGGACAAAATAAAATGTACTAATTGGCAACTATTAGTATGACTAAATGGATAATTTTTGCTAAAAATATACTATATGGCTATCTTTGGCTTATCTTAAAAATATGCAACCATGAGTTTAGCCAACAATATCAAGCGATTAAGAGAAGAAAGTGGAGTTTTACAAAAACAGTTAGCTACTGAAATAGGTCTGGGGATTTCTCATTACAATAAATTGAGAATGGACAAAGAGAAGCTTCCGTGGAGATTTTAGATAAGCTTGCCAAGTTCTATGGTATTACTATTGATCAGATTGTTCACATGGGTAAAGAAGTACCTAAAGAGATAACCGTAGAGGATAAAACAGCGTCCGAGCAATTAAGGTTACTTTCGGAACTGGATGAAAAAGAAAAATCTATTATCTATAGCATGATTGATTGTATGCTGACAAAAAAGAAGTTCAAGGACTTCTTTTACAATAATGTCGCTGGTCTATAAAACAAAAGCCCGGTACTCTTCGCCGGGCTTTTTTTATTTCTTTGCTTATATAAAAATTCACTTCTTAACTAATCTATAGATTCCCTCAATCGTAATAACCAAAACAAATACCACATTTAATATAAAAGCCCATCGCCACATTGTGTATTGTTCGTCCAGGTCTTTACACTCAATTGATGCTTGTTTAAAAATCTCCTTTGCATCCACTTGATCTTTTTTCTCTAAAAAAATCTTGGTACTACATGACTTCCTTTTACTATCTGCTATGTATAGATTATTAATAATATACATGAGCAAAACGCATCCAACTATAAATATAATAATCCTTTTAGCCATTTATCACTAATAATTACTTGGTTACATACTCTGTTCTTACCTGATCAGTAATCTCATTAATTTCACTACTAAACCAAGATTGAACTTCTATATCTGGAACTGCTACGTGAGGATTATCATTCCATAATAATATATTCGATCCTCCTGCTTCTAATCCCTTATCTGCCACAGTCACACAATTATCATGACACATGCCAGCCGGAACACCACCATATTTACTATATTTTACTGCTTTACTATTTGGATCATCTTTTACAAATTGAACATCATTAACTTTCTCTGCTGGTGTTGCGTTTGGATCATTTAAGATTTTATCAAAATGTTGCATCACTTTATCGCGATCCACTTCTTTCTTGGTCAGATCGTAAACGCTAAGTCTATAATGGTCATCATTAAAACCTCTCTTTAAATATGCTTCGGCATCTTTACCCACTAGATGAATTAATGCTCCTTCTCCATATGCCTTTGATTCTCCGTCTTTCGTTCCTTGTCCATATTGACCATAAGTATATATATGTAAAACACCTTGATCATCCGTTACTGAAAGAAAAGCATGCCCTACACCCTTTGTATCAATATATAATCTTGCTTCTAAACCGTCCCAATCAACAGCCCAGATTGGTGTATTGCTTGAGAATTGATAAGGACTAAGTTCGGGATACATTTGTTTTTGTACGATCAGAGGATCGGCTGAAAAGAACCTGCCTAATCTCGTGTCATACATTCTCATACCATAATCCTGAACACTTCCATTCACACCATGTATTTCGTTATCATTCTCCTTGCCATTGAACCCGTACCTATACTTATTCGAATTCAATGTCCTTGCTTCCAAGAACTCCCCGAAAGGACCGTAATCTGAGAATGAACTTATTTTGGCAAGATAATAATCTGCTTTGGAATCTCCTGTATTGTCATAGCCCATTTTAAAGTCATTGATCACAACCCTAACGTTGCCTAAATGATCTTTGAGCTCGTAGCTCCTACGCCCTGCGATACGTTTTGCACGATTCACAAGGGCTAGATTCAACCCTGGCTCCAGGTTTCCTACCCGATCTGATCCATAAATCGGCAGTTCTTCAAGTGTTTGTACTTCTGAAGACTCCTCATATACCGCCATGATATTCCCGCTTGCATCACGAATGTAGTAATTTGTTATATTTGGCTGGCGCGCGTTTTCAAAACGCGTGCCCAACTGAACTATCCCCTACAACACATCCATTTAATCTTTATTAAAATATAAATAGCCAGCTGCAAAAACTGAATATGTCTTTAAAAACTTTCCCAACACTCGCATTGCAAATGCGAGTGCGCTTTATTTTAAATGACGATTTAACATTCAAATTACTATCTCTATCACAGATTTCACGCGATGCAATCGCGCGACAGCCCAATATACATTTGCTAATGGATCTGTACTTAAAAATCGTCCAATCCTTGCATCATATATCCTTGCCCCATAATCATACTCTGCACCAGCAACATTATGCATTTCATTATCCATCTCCTTACCATTAAATCCATAACGATAATCCGTGAGATTATTGCCACTTCCTCTGCCTGCCATCACCATACCAAACGGATAGTAAACTTTATTAAGTGCCGTCTTTCATTCTTTGCACACCAAATGAAAGCTGAACTATCAATCCTTCTTATTTAAAAATCTTTTATGTTTTTCTATTAACAAATCCTTTTCAACAAACCAATCATTTATATAATTATTATTGATTTGACACCTAAAGTTAATAATTCCACCATTAATCAATTCTCGTCTGGCTTTAATTGACAATTCATTAAAAGTATCATATGTCATCCTATTGGGAACTTTTGAATAATAAAGTGTTGGCATCCCTGTGAAATAAAAATTTAAATTGTTATTCTCAACTTCACCAATAAATACCTGAACATTATTAAATGGATTTATGCGACAAGTATCCACCTGCAATATTTACCCTAAAAATCTGTCATTATTTTTATTTAAAACGATACCATCCACAATCCATTTACTATCCTTATAAGCCTGCATTAAACTCACCTTTTCTTTAATCCACTTATTTATGCTATCTTTTAAAGCAGTCTCTATTATTTTTGACTGCTCAGTAAGTTTTCCCTCTTCCAAATAATTATTCAAACAATCCGTCTTCTTATTCACATTCATACACGAAAATAAAATGAATACTATAGAAATTTGTATAACCTTGCCCATAATGTCTTATTATTCCTTAGGTGTATCTTTTCTCGGCGCAATAAATTCAGGCTTACCTGAGGGAATTTTAAATATCCAATCATTTACCTATCAAATGTCCATCAACAGGTCCATCCCTTTCTAATTGAAGTCTATCTGACTTCAACCTTCAAATGAAAGCAAGTCTATTGACTTGCCCGGATATTACCCAATAACTCTAATCATTCAACCCTTTCTTTCCTGATTAATTGATTTCACTTGAATATATATAATCTTTCGGGCCGTTCTTTGATGTCTATCTGGTTTAGGCCAGGGTAAAAGACTTTGGCCTGTAGGACCGTCTATCATTCTTAACACACTGCGCATCAGCTGAGTATTTAAACTTTACATAAGGTTTGAAAATAAAAGGGGGAGCAACTTCATAAATTTCTCCTGTTGTGACTCCAACTATTTCTGTGTCAGAAAACACTGGACGGTAAAACAATATTTTCACATGACGACAGCTTGAGCTATCATATAGAGCCTCATACTTATCACCACAGATTGCTCCCCATATCACACCACCTCCTACGGTTCTAAATTCACCATTGCAATTAAAGGTATAATCTCCTTTAACTCCATTCTTATCAGGTATGATTTTTACTAAAGTTACAACAGTATTCTTCCCCACAGCATTAAAATCTGGAGCACTAAAAAACGAATAATAGACGGCGTAGCCAAAACCTATCACTGAAAGTACAATTATTAAAAGTAAAAACATCTCTTTTATATTCATAGTTCTTTCAATTTATTCTTTCCAACTTTTCAGCCTTATCCAGCTCTGGTTGAAGTCTATCTGACTTCAACCTTCAAATGAGAGCAAGTCTATTGACTTGCGGAGATGTTACCAGATAAACCTCTACCTCATTCAACCCTTTCTTTCCTGATTAATTGATTGCACTTGAATATATATAATCTTTCGGGCCGTTCTTTGATGTCTATCTGGTTTAGGCCAGGGTAAAAGACTTTGGCCTGTAGGACCGTCTATCATTCTTAACACACTGCGCATCAGCTGAACATTATATTTGATACTAAAATAGCATTTACATTTTTATAAGTTTTCCTTTTCCTATCATTCTATCTTTCGATTCTATTTTATAAAAGTATATTCCCTGATCCAGGTTAAGATTCTTTAATGTTATACTGACATCCATGGAAGAGACTTCCACGTCCTCTTTATATTTTATGTTTCCTTGAGAATCAATCAAACTTAAAATTACATTTTCTATTCTATCCAAACCTTTTATTGAAAATGTCGCATCTTCTGTGAATGGATTGGGGTAAGTCAAAATCTTTGAACTTTCCGAACCAATTGAACCTGTTAAACTCAAGGGAAGAAACTTTGATTTAACCAAAGAAGATTTGTAAAAAATGGTATCCTTACTTTTACAAGAGAGAAATGGAGTTATGGATCCAGAATAAGTAAAAGGTCCTAAGTAATCGCAAGGCTCTATTAAATCTTTTATTCCAATATAACCATATTCTTTTGGGCCTAAAGTTGGAAAATCAAAGGTAATTACGTTATTCGAAATATTATCCCATGGAATAGTACTAGCTATTGGTGAAAAACCCTGAGGATATTCCAATTTTATTTGCACATTGTTTACCGGCACATCTCCATAATTACAATAGAAAATATACGTAGAATCAGGATAGTCACAAGAATTAAAACTTGTCCCTAAAAATTCCGAATACGATTCTCTTAATCTTATTTCAAGCAATGGACAGTTTTCTATTTTTAATTCCAAATCTAATCCCTCCATATTCTGATCCTCTCCTGTAAACTTTACCTCATAACTATTTTGCAAACAGTTCTCCTTCCACAGTGCTACATCAGATTTCACTTTTACCAAAGAAACATGATAAGGACCTGAATCAACCTTGAGCTCATAATTTCCATTTTGATCAGTAATGGAATAATACCCCCCAGGTGTTGCAGTAACTGCTACATTGGATAATACCTCTTCTCCGGAATCAAAGGTGCAATTTCCGTTTTTGTCCGTGAAAACTTTTCCTTTTATAGTATTAACGCGTTTAGGCACATAGGTACCATCGTTGATACATGAAACATATAAAGCTGACTCACCCTCGTAAGAAACAATAGTACTATGACCTAAGGTAATTTTTTTGTAAAACCTACCAATCATATAACAATTTCCTCTTGAATCTGTGGCAAGTAAATTTCGAGGTCCATCTAAGAAGTCAATTGCTTCTGCTGGAGCGCTGATTGACCAAATTTTTTCGCCATCCGGATTACACTTTATTAACAAATCTTTTTGTGATACAACAAATATATTTCCCTGATTATCACAAATAATATCACCTTTGGCTCCAGATTTAACCCATTTAAAACTCCCAGAAGTGTCATACTTACAATAAAACATTCCCACGTAATCATCTTGATTGCGTTTTATTTTTACGCCTTCAAAAACGGCAGAATCCCCAAAAGTCCCACTCATATAAACATTGCCTAAATTATCTAAAGCAAGAAATTGTCCTTTATCATTATAATAATTTACATATGGAGCACTTTCCCCTCCTGCCCTTTTAGCCCAAACTGGATTCCCATGCATATCCAACCTCGCCAAAAAAATATTTATTTCCCCATCTGACACCAAAGTATTAGTACCAAAGGAAAGGCTTCCACTAAAAGTACTATAATACCTTCCAAAGCTACCGGTCATATAGATATTACCTACTGCATCCACTGAGAAATCATTCACCTCAAGCTTTCCATCGGATACTCCTGTTCTTTTGATCCATTGAAATTCTCCAGAATCATCAAGCTTTGAAATTGTAATACTTCCCTCTCCTGAGATTGGCAAATCAGATTCAAAGTTTCCTCCTAAGAGGTATATATTACCACTATTGTCGGTTGAAATACGCGGATTTGAACCATATCCCCCTGAATAAACTTTCTTTGCCCATAAAAAATTTCCATTGTAATCACATTTAACCAGAAAGTTGACATATTTAGAATAGGGTGTCGACAACTGATGTTGACCAAATAGTACAGGTCCTGTAAAGTTCCCAGACATGTAAATATTCCCTTTAGAGTCCAGAAATACTTTTATTGTGTTCACCTCACCTCCTTTAATCGTTTTCCCCCAAACCAAATTGCCCTCTGAATTGTATTTTGCAAAAAACAATGACCCGGAAAACTTAACGCTATCAAATGAAACTATACCATGAGAAATGCCTGCTACATAAACATTGCCCGAATCATCACAGGCTATTGATTTTGGCGATGTTGGATCCAACGTCACCTTTATCCTATTAGACCATATAAAATTTTGGGCTTTTACATTAATAATTGTAAAAAAGAAAATAAATATTAATCGTGCCTGGGTTTTCATAGTAAAAATTCAAGAGTGAATTACCTGAACAATACAAAGTGTTAGCGTCTGACAATAACCATTGTACATAAAGATGAACAGAATTATTAAGATAAAAATAATCGTCTTAAAAATCTTCTTAAATCATGGTTATATAAAGTAGACTTCCCCTTCCCAAATCGTTCCCAATCTTCTTAGAAAAGTTTTGGAACCACCTAAACTCATTTTATGTGTAAATCTTAAGTTTCCAGTCTCAACTTTCAACTTCTTCAGTAAACAGACTTAGTTCAGAGAGAAAAAATCAGAAAAAATTACAGACAAATGCTCTGAAGGAAGTTACTGTTCAGCCAATCGACCTTCGCAGGAATTGCAGCAAACAGTGATCATGTTCTTTAACCATACATCTATTATACTGAAAACGATCTTCGACTCTGATCTAAAAGTAATATCATATCAGAGAACGTTTATCTGCTGCATGATTTTTTAATACATACGAAAAAGCTGACCAAGCAATTCAGATACTAACCAGTGCCTTTATAAAAGAAACATCCGTTTAAATTCTTCATCATCATGAGACCAGTATATACATTCATTGCTTGGAGACCACATAAATTCCCCCAGGCTTGTATATCCGAAGTCTAGCTTATTTTTAAATGCACCAAAGGCTGCAGCCTCAATGAAGTTATCAATTTTATACTTATCAAAAATTTTAAATATAAAAGCTTCATTGGGCATGATTATCTCGGCTAACTGAGATTGTTTTTTAGTTGTCACCTCAATATTTATCTCACCATAAAACGTAGTTTTAATATTCAAACTAGTTACGCCTTTAAATAAAATATCAATATTATAGTCTCTTTCTGCATTAGCATAACTTCTCAAAAGCATTTCATTATGGCTCAACTGAAAATCTATTAGTTGGAATCTTCCTGAATGCTTAAACATAAATTTATCCATGATACATTATGTGATTTGTGAAGATGACTTTGTACCATCTCCTATACTTTAAACGGTTTTCAATATATTTTCATCATCTTCTGAGATATAAAAGCAAGAGGCCGATCAACTCTGACCGGCCTCTTATATTTTAAGAATAATTTTTAATTACTCATTTCTGTTATTATTACTTATAATATGCAGCCAGCCTTTATATTCTTCTTTAGCGCAACCGGTCTTCAGATAATAGTAGTATATACCATCACTAATATTAGCTGCATTCCAGCTGTTATCATAGCTTGAATTTCTATAAACTCTCTCACCCCAACGATTATAAACTTCAAGTTTAGCTCCTGGAAGAATGTCATAGTTGTTTACATCTCTGATGATGTATGTTTCATTTTTACCATCATGGTTAGGCGTTATCAGGTTTGGAATAACCAGCTCCTGGTGATCAAAGATCTCTATAGAATCTATAGCAGGTAATTCTGCCCAACAACCATTTGTATCTACAACTGTAACCAGGAAGTAATTTCTTCCGACTACCTCTCCAATAAATTTCTTCGTCAATGGGTTAGTGTGATGTGCAACTATTATTGTATCAGGAATACTTGAATTTGGGGTTAACCATACATAAGCATTAGGTATTCCCTTTACTACTGTTGCAACTGCATCAAACTCCACTTTGGAACAAAGGGTGTCCAGAGGTATGTCAAGTGTTACTACAGGGAGGTCATGAACAACTATTGAAATTGTATCAATTACTGGCGGACAAATTTCATTATCTGCTATCAGATACCAAGTCTGTGGTTCTGCAGGATTTTTTACGTTAACCTCTGAAACCAATTTGGTTGTATCAAATAGTACAGGATAGCTAGGATCTTTTGGCATCCATCTCCACTTCACATTTGCAGGTTGAACATCAGCACTAATTGTATTGAAATCAGTATTCTTACAAAACTTCTGATTATCTGCAAAAATTTCAGGATCAATGATATTTATTCTTGAAGAATCGCAAGCTGATGAAGGACATGCCTCAACCTCTAACCTAACATAATAATAAGTTGAAACTTTAGGCATAGTGGATAAAACAAATGGATTG
The DNA here is from genome assembly GCF_000775915.1 of Sporocytophaga myxococcoides. Lineage (NCBI taxonomy): Bacteria > Pseudomonadati > Bacteroidota > Cytophagia > Cytophagales > Cytophagaceae > Sporocytophaga > Sporocytophaga myxococcoides. The sequence goes on along the minus strand of NZ_BBLT01000002.1, from coordinate 164,297 downwards.
TTGTTCGATGCTATAAGGCTATCACCACAACCTTTCATATACCAGGCAACTCTCGCATCCGGATTATAAACAGAATCTATTTTAAACTCAATATTTCCATTATATACCTTACAAATTGCGGTATCCTTTGGTAGAACACCTAATAAATCATCTTTAGGGTCCTTATTTACTTTTACTGTTACTGGTTTACAGATTGAGTTTCCGCATATGTTTTTAAGTGAAACATAATAAGTAATTGTCTTTTCCGGATGAGGGAGCTCTACACGAGGACCATTTCCTACAGAATCAACTCCGCAAGATGTTTTATACCAAACAAGTTTTGCTTTGGCAGTTTCACCCGTAGCCTCAAGCGTGATATTATCAGTATCTGAACTACAAATAACAGGATCTGGTGTAGATGCTGACAATGGCCCTTCTGGCACATCTATCACCGCAACCTCAACCGACCCGGTAACAGAACATGTTGTAGAATCACTTACTGTCACAGTATAGGTTGTTGTTCTTTCCGGCTGTACATTAATTGTATCGTTGTTTGCAACCGGATTAGTTCCCAGAGATGCCTTCCACACATAATTGATCTGAGGAATACCTCCTTTAGTTATTGCAACCGACACGTCAGTATCCAGACCTTTACAAATCGTATCCGACTGAGCCTTTAGAGAAATCAGAATTGTTCCGTTAAATATTGAAGCAACAGCTGAAGTATCAGTACAACCATCACCAGAAATTATCACTCTATATTTACCGGTTTCGGCGGTACTATATGTACTTGAACTTGCACTTGAAATCTTTACTTCATTTTTCAACCATTCGAAGTTGTAATTATTTTTCGTCGGAGTTGCAGAAGCAGTAATTGTGATAGGCTGATCATCGCATATTAATCCGGATCCTGCAAGGGTAGCACTTGAAATAATTGTGTTGTTTTTAATTGAAACTGTAGCAGATGTGTCAGAGCATCCTCCTCCTATTACCACAACTTTGTAGTCACCTGTCTCTTTTGTAGTATACTCAAGACCAGACTGTCCATTGATAACCTGGCCGTTTTTATACCAAACGATAGTACCATTACCTAAAGTAGTATCTGCAACAATTGTGATTTCCTTATCATCACAGATGATTGTATCTCCTACAATATTTGCACTGATTTCTTTTGAGTTGTTTGTAACCTTAACACTTAATGACGAATCTGAGCAAATTCCATCATTGATAGAAACAGTATACTCACCTGTCTCATTTGTAGAAAGTGTTAAACCTGATTCTCCGGATATTAATACTCCGTTTTTATACCACTTTAGTGTTCCTTTCCCACCACCCGTTGTATCCGCTGTAATAACTATCGGAAGGTTATCACAAATCAGATCACTTCCTGAAAGTGCGGCAGTTATCTTTTTAGTATTATTAATGATTGCAACTCCATCTGCCGAATCAGAGCACAAACCATAATGAATAGATACGGAATACTGTCCCGAAGCTAAAGCATCAACTGAAAGTCCAGAAGCATTTGGGATAAGCACTCCATTTCTGTACCACTTAATTGTACCTGCATTAGTTCCAGTGGTATCAGCCTTCACTTGAATCGGCTTATTATCACATATGATATTCCCACCAGTGATTGATGCAACTATTGTAACTGTATTATTTATAATTTCAATTTCATTAGATACATCAGAACAAAGACCATTTATTAATTTTACAGTATACTTTCCTGTTTCTTTTGTGCTATAGGTTAATCCCGTATTAGAAATAAGCACTCCGTTTTTATACCACTCAATTGTTCCTGCATTAGTTCCACTCGTATCAGCTGTAATCAAAATAGCAGTATCGTCGCAGATCACACCATTTCCACTTATTTTAGCAGACACTTCAACTGTTTTATTCTCAATTGTTAGTGTATCAGATTCATCTGAACATGCTGCTGCTGAACCAGCAATAACAGTAACTGTATATTTTCCGCTCATTGAAGTGCTATACTTATTTGAAGGACCGTTTTGAACTTCCACACCGTTTCTTTTCCAAATATAGGTACCTGTAATCATTGGACTAGCTGTTAGTTCAAGTGCATTGTTATCACAGATGGTTTGTGTACCTGATAAATCAATATTAGCCTCAAGTGTACTGTTGGAGATGGTGGCAACTGGAGAAGTCGCAGAACATTTATCATTTGAAACAGTCACGGTATAATCACCGTTAGTTTTAGTAGAATAAGTGTTGCTTGTTCCTGACTGGATCTTTGTTGCTCCTTGATACCAGTCAAACTTATAAGAACCTACAAGTGGCGTCGACGGGGTTACTAAAGCTTTAAGATCAACAGGTTTGTCGTCGCAAATAAAAACGGAACCTTTTGGATTTAAATCAACAGTAATTGATTTGTCTTCCACATAAGCGCTGTCTAAAGCAGAGACACAACCATCAAGTGTTGCTTCAACTTTATACCAGCCTGGTGCTGAAGGAGTGAATGTACTTGCTGTTTGATTGGCAATATTAGTGCCTGCTGCGTTTTTCCACTGGTAAGTTGCAGTTGATGGTACTGCATTAGCAGTCAGGGTCGGGCGAGCATCATTACAAATCACTGCCGTATCAACGGATATGCTTATAGTTGGTCTTGGCTTTAAAGTAATAACCTGAGTAACGGTTGTACTGCAAGCTCCAGAAGTTTCTGTCAGTGTAATTGTACCACCCGTGGCTCCCACGTTTACTGTAATTGATTCATTAGTAGCAGACCCTACAATTGTCAATCCTCCGCTTACAGACCATGCATATTTATTACCTGCTACTAAAGCTGTTTTATACGTAACATTTTTAGTATTCGCGCAGATTGCAAAACCATCATTACTGGTTATTACCGGTGTTGGCTTTGCACAAAGCGTAGTACAAGCTGAGAATTCAGAAGTGTTATGAGCAGCCGTCGTGCTTCCGGCAGAAGCTGTTGCTGTAACTCCATTATTCGTTCTTCCTGCAAGTTGAGCAGCTGTTGGGGTAAGTGGCGACAATCCTGACGCGATAAGCGTTAATCCCTGTAATTTATTATTTGTTCCTGAAGCACAATTGTTACAATTATCCAAAGCATATAATTCTATAAATGAACCTGCAGGCCCCGTAACGGTAAATGCTTCAGGAGTTCCTGTAAAGGTAGGAGTTGCATAAGAGTTATTACCTCCATTGGATAATACAATACCTCTCAGAGCATTACAAGAGAAGGAGTTATGATGAATTGAGTTGTTGATTGAGGTAGTACCATCAACTACAACTCCATTTCCGCCATTATTTGCGATTGTGTTAGGTTCACCGGCATTAACACCACCAATAATATTATTGGAACTTCCACCTGTTGTCCCTGTACTTTGCTTCAACTCAATACCATCTCCTCCGTTTGCTAAGGCCAGTCCGTCTTTTTCAACCCCAATTTTGTTATTGAATATTTTTATTCGGTCTCCATCTTCCATGTGAATACCATCGGCAGTATTCCCTGAAATAATATTTCCTTGCCCTGCAACTACCCCACCAATGGTAATGTATTGTGCGCCTTCAGTCACCAATATACCATTGTTTTTATTAGCCATGGCAGTTTTACCTGTTTTATCAGTACCAATATAATTTGATCTGATTATGTTAGAAGTCGCCTCTGAATTATTCGCAACTCCCGCCCCGAAACCTTGTCCTCTGAAAGTTATTCCATCTCTGTTGCCTGAAATGACATTAAGCTCAACTATGTTATTATTACTTCCATGCTGAATACCAATACCTGCCCCCTCATCATCTAATGCTCTAGTTCCATTGCCTAATACAACAGTTCCGTCATTTCCAAGGTAATTTCCTTTGATTGAATTGTTTCTAGCCTGGTTGCTATTATTATTATTACTGAAATCAGACTGAAGGAAAATACCCCATGAATTGTTTCCGACAATATTCCCCTTTCCTGCAGGATCTCCTATTGAAGCCGCATCTCCAATCTTACAGTCATGAGCACCTAATAATGAAATACCATCCTGACGGTTTCCGATCTCTTCGTTGTTGGGACCTACTCCTACTCTGTTGTTATAAACAAATATGTTGCTTACTGATCCTCCATTTAGCTGAATACCATGACCTCTATAACCCTTTCCATTGTTAGGATATATACCAAAGCCATTGCCTCCGATTACGTTACCTTCAGCAGCTGTATTTCCCCCTATTGTTACATTTGAAGAATTTGTCTCCAGTTTTATACCTGCATAAAAGTTCCCAAGAGAATTATTTGTTCCAGTAGATGTTCCTGTATTATTCGTACCTACATAGTTACCTGAAATTCTAGAAGATGTGACTTCTGAAAAATAAATTCCCGTCTGCAAAGTTGCATCATATCCTGTAGGACAAGCATTAAAATTACAAGGCTCTCCACAGTAATCAGGGCCACAAGGTCTGCTATCAACTGCACCACCGTTACCGGAAATTACGTTCCTATCTGCAGCAGTAGATCCTCCGATTGTTACATTGTTTGATCTGTCAACTCTTATACCTGCCGCTTTATTTCCGATTGCCTTCGTACCACCTAAGTCAGTACCAATATGGTTTCCCACAATTTTCAAACCTGCTGTATTCGTAGCCCAAATACCATTACCAATATTACCTGAGATTACGTTATTACTAATTACTATTGGGTTTGCTACAGTTGAAGATCCATCAATATAAATTCCTTGTTGTCTGTATGGCTGATTTGTTCCATTTCCAAGGAAATTAGAACTGCTTGCATCTGTACCTATAAAATTTGAGGTAATTTTAATTCCGTGAGAACCTGGTCTAATATTGATTGCCCCATAAAAATTACCATCTCCCGCAGACATACAACCTGAAATTACGTTGTTGGTAATATTGGTATTAGTTGCATTTGCATCAATCAAAATACCACTTGTTCTTATTGCAGTTCCGGCAATTGAGGTACCTGCTAAGTTTGTTCCAATAAAGTTTTTATCCAGAGTTGACCCTGTTGAATTGTTTACTCTAATACCTACAACAAAATTCTGAATTGCCAAACCCCTAATTGTTACATTGTTCGCCCCATCAATATTAAAACCGTTACCATTCTGACCATTACCCCTAAAAATTCCTATAAGAGGTGTCCCATTATAACCAGCCATAGGAGCAATAGAAGCATCTATAACCAAACCTCCTGCATTACCATTGTTATTGATAGCAGGTAAATCAGAATTTACCTGAATTACTGTTCCAGCTGCCAGCTTGAATACAATCTGATGTGGAGTTCCGCCATTTCCGGTACTGTTGGCAAGTCGAATACATTTTCTCAATGTATTTGTACCATCATTATCCGTATAGCCTTGGAAATTGTCACCATCTCCATTATTATCTACCACAAATACAGTTCCAGCCATAGAACCTGTAATTGTAGCAATCAGGAACAGGAGAAAAAGTATAACTTTTTTCATATTAGATAGGTTAAAGTTAATTCAAATGGGATTTTTATGTTGCTAAATATGACTATTCTTATCTAAGAAATAATACCAGTCAGAAATATACAAATTTTTATTGGAAAGTTATATTATTTTAGACGTACCAAACTAAAAAAGACATGCTTTTGTTAAAATTATCGGCTTTTTTACTCTCGTTCTAAATTCAAACTTAAGCATTTATGAATAGTTGATCTTATCAAAGATCACTTTATTAATATGAAAAATCTGGTTTTGGTAACCATCGTACTTCGTCTATTTACAGCATGCTCTCATACAAGTCAGTTTCCGAAATTTCAGAACTTCAATCAAACGGATACCGTCATTAAGTCAGATGAGGAATGGAAAAGGCAATTAACACCTGAACAATACGCCATTACACGTGAGCAAGGCACCGAACCTCCATTTAACAACAAGTATGACAAAAATAACGAAAAAGGGGTTTACAAATGCGTCTGCTGCGGAAACAGTTTATTCAGCTCCTACCAGAAATTTGACTCTGGAACAGGTTGGCCAAGCTTCTGGCAACCAATTGATAAAACACATATAAAATATCTGGAAGATGGTGATAGGGTAGAAGTCAGGTGCAATCGCTGTGATGCTCACCTGGGACATGTGTTTGATGATGGTCCCAAACCGACAGGGCTGAGATATTGTATGAACTCAGCTTCTCTGGATTTTGTGAAAAGGAAGAAAATGGCTAAAAAGTGAAAAGCTGAAAGCCAAAAGTAAAAAGCTAAAAGTAAAAACAGTCAGGTATTTCCAAACTAAAAAAGGTTGAAATTGTCCATGGGACAATTTCAACCTTTTACTTTATGCTTAAAAAAACTCTTTCATCTTCTCAAAGAAGCCTTTATCGTGCTTTCCGGGATTAGGCTTGAAGTTCTCTGAGTCTTTGAGGGTATTCAGTAGATTTTTTTCTTCTTTGGATAAAGTCTGTGGCGTCCAGACATTTACATAAATCAGCTGATCTCCTTTAGAATAACCGTTCACTTCACGCAATCCTTTTTCTTTTAATCTCAATATCTTACCGCTCTGTGTTCCTGGGTCTATTTTGATCTTCACTTTGCCTTCAATGGTTGGCACCTCCAGAGAAGTTCCTAAAACTGCATCTATAAAGCTGATGTACAACTCATAAATGATATTTTGGCCATCTCTCTTCAACAACTCGTCTTCAACTTCTTCTATTAATATAAGAAGATCTCCAGGTATTCCTCCGCGATTTGGGGCATTCCCTTTACCAGACATGCTCAATTGCATACCTTCAGCTACACCGGCAGGTACTTTTATACTGATGACCTCTTCCTTCAGAACTCTTCCTTCTCCCTCACAAGTAGGACATTTTTGAGAGATCGTTGTTCCTTCTCCATGACATGCATGACAGGTAGACGTACTCACCATCTGTCCAAGCATCGTATTTACAACTTTTCTAGTCTGCCCAGTTCCCTGACATACAGGGCAATTTTGAAGGGACGCACCGTTCTTTGATCCGTTTCCTCCACAGTCATCACAGGCAACATAGCGCTTTACCTTAATTTTCTTTTCAGCACCTTGTGCAATTTCCTGAAGGGTAAGCTTCAGTTTTATTCTGAGATTACTTCCTCTGCGTTGAGCACGGCCACCTCTCCCTCCTCCTCCACCGAAGAAACTCTCGAAAGGACTTCCGCCCCCGAAAATATCTCCGAATTGAGAGAAGATATCGTCCATGTTCATGCCACCGCCACCGCCAAAGCCGCCGCCTACTCCCTGATGACCAAACTGGTCATACCTTTGCCTTTTCTCAGGACTGCTTAATACCTCATAGGCTTCTGCAGCTTCCTTGAACTTCTCTTCAGCAGAAGGATCATCTGGATTTTTGTCAGGATGGTACTTAATTGCGATTTTTCTGTAGGCCTTCTTTATTTCTTCAGCACTTGAAGATTTAGAAACACCAAGAATTTCGTAGTAATCTCTTTTAGCCATTTTTTTATGCTCCCATAACAACTTTTGCAAAACGAATCACCTTATCATTAAGATAATATCCGTTTTCCACAACGTCAACAATTTTGCCTTTAAGCTCAGGTGTAGGAGCCGGAATTTGAGTAATAGCTTCATGAATTTCGCTGTTAAACTCTTTTCCCCTCTGATCTTCCATTGCTTTAAGCCCTTTTTGCTCAAGGGTTTTTAATATTTTATTCTGAATAAGAGTAACCCCTTCTTTTATTGCGGAAACTTCAGTAGCTTTTTCCATTGAAGAAGACGCTCTTTCAAAGTCATCCAATACTGGCAGTAAGCTTAAAAGAACATCCTCCCCTGCAGTTTTCAAAAGCTCAACGCGTTCTTTTGAGGTTCTTCTTCTGAAGTTGTCAAACTCGGAATATAGTCTCAGATATTTATCTTTTAATTCCTCGTTTTCCTTTTTCAAGCTTTCAACCTCATTTACACCCTGAGAAGTTCCTTCAGTATTTTCTTTTCCTTCCGAAGTTACAGTCTCCTGATCCGCATTTTCTGTCTGAAAATCTTTTTGTTCGTTCTTTTCTTCCGGTATCATTACTTATATCGCTAGGTTTTCAATTATTATTAAAATTCCATATCTGGAAAAGACATTGGCAGTGGAGATTCAATTCTCTTGCCAAAAAATTTTCACTGACAAGTTGACATTTATTCATTTAAAGTACGCCATATCAGATCCTTCAACTGCATCAGGCCATTGCCCGTATAGGAAGAAAACATGACGAAAGGTACATTCGGCAGTTCTTTTTCAATAAGACTCTGAAGTTCCTCATCCAGCAGATCTGTTTTGGAAATTCCCAAAATTCTCTTTTTATCAAGCAGTTCTGGGTTAAACTCTTTCAATTCATTTAACAGAACATTATAATCTGCTTTTATGTCCTTGCTATCTGAAGGAACAAGAAAAAGTAAAATAGAATTTCTTTCTATGTGCCTTAAAAAACGCAGTCCCAATCCTCTTCCTTCAGATGCCCCTTCAATAATTCCCGGTATATCGGCCATGACAAATGATTTGTCATCCCTATAGCTTACAACACCAAGATTGGGAGTCAGAGTTGTGAAAGGATAATCTGCAATTTCCGGTTTTGCAGCAGAAACCTTAGACAATAAAGTAGATTTTCCTGCATTTGGAAATCCGACGAGACCAACGTCTGCCAGAAGCTTCAATTCAAGAATTACCCATTGTTCAATACTTGGCTCTCCTGGCTGTGCAGTTCTTGGAGCCTGATTGGTAGGAGTTTTGAAATGATCGTTGCCCAATCCTCCTCTTCCTCCTGGAATCAGAATTACTTCCTGGCCATGTTCGCTGATTTCCACCATAAACTCGTCTGTTTCAGCATCACGAGCTACTGTTCCCAGAGGAACCTCTAGAATAATATCTTCACCACTCGCCCCGGTGCGTCTGCCTCCTTCACCCTTTTGTCCGCTAGGAGCAATGACATGTTTTCTATATTTAAGATGGAGCAATGTCCAAAGCTGGCTATTGCCCCTAAGGATAATATGACCGCCTCTGCCGCCATTTCCACCGTCCGGCCCTCCCATATCGACAAACTTTTCGTGTCGAAAATGAATAGAACCGGCACCACCTGCCCCCGATTTGCAGCAGATCTTTACGTAATCAATAAAATTTGAAGAAGCCAATTAGTTTTAGCTTTAGAGAAATGAGAAATGGGAATTTGCTTCCCGAATTTATTTTTTTACAGAATCAAGGATAACTGATATATCTCTGAATACCTGTTCAATAGTATTCATGCCATCAACTTCCTCATAAATTCCTTTTTTCTGATAGTAATTCGCTACAGGTGCGGTTTCCTCCTGATAAACAACTATTCTTTTACCAATCACCACAGGATCTTTATCATCAGCTCTGTTAGAAGTTTGCCCTCTTAATACAGCTCTCTTCGTCAATTCATCTTTCTCCACTGTAAGACCGATCACCACATTAATTGAAATTCCGTTTTCTTTACAAAGATGATCTAAGGCACCAGCCTGAGGTACGGTTCTTGGAAAACCATCAAATATGAACCCCTTACTGTGTTTATTGCTTTTTATCTTGTTATTAATCATTCCTATAACGACTTCATCAGGAACGAGAAAACCGTCATTTATCAATTTCTGAGCACTTTTACCTAATTCAGTACCTTCTTTCATTTCGGCTCTCAGCAAATCTCCTGTAGAAAGGTGAATTAAACCATACTTTTCAATGATATTCTGGCTTTGAGTGCCTTTTCCTGCATAAGGAGGTCCAAATAGAATGATGTTCAACATAGTTTCGTTTTCTTTTTGAGGGGCTAAAATTAATGATTTAAATCTTTATTCAGTCTGCTAATGCATAAATATCCTTTAAATTTCTTCCATAACCATTATAATCCAGACCGTAACCTAGTACAAATTTATCAGGAATTTCAAATCCTTTAAAATCAATCTTTAAATCCGTTTTATGTTTAGAAACCTTATCAAGCAAAGTCAAAACTGATATGGATGCCGGATTTTGCTTCCACATTTCTTCACAAACTGCCTTCATGGTAAGGCCGGTATCAAAAATATCATCTACAAGGACTATATGTTGCCCATTCACATTTTCCTTTAAACCGATAAGTTTTTGCACACTTCCTGTAGTTTCTGTTCCAGCATAGGAAGCAGTTTTAATAAAAGTGATTCTCGCAGGAATAGAAATTTCCTTGAATAAATCCGAAGCAAACATAAACGCTCCATTCAGAATGGCAACAAACAGGGGGTCCTTCCCATCCAGTTTGTATGAAAGATCATAGGCCAACTCCTGAATTCTCTGTTGAATTTTTTCCTTCGGGATAAAAATTTCAAACTCCTTATCTAATATTTTCATTGGCCCTTACTAAAAGCTAAAAAGGTTAAACGCTCAATTATCCTAAAGGTACAAAAATTTCCTTTCCTCATTAAGTATTAAATGATACGGAAAAAGCATTTTCCTCCTGTCATTTCAGAGGTTTTCCATTAAAAATTTATACATATTAATCATTGAAGAAATATCCTCTTTATGAACCTTTTCATCCGGAGAATGAACATTATCTTCTGCAGCGCCTATGAAGACCCAATCAAAAGGATATGGAGAAGCCTGCAATTCCTTTCCATCACTCCCCCCAAAGGCTTCTACTTCAAGCTGAAATGGTATTCCGGAGGTTTTAGCCAGATTTATAATCTTATTTAAATAACCTCTTCGAGGAATGCTCCTGTCTCTCATGGAAATAACAACACCTTGTCCATGCCGAACACCTTCCGTGATCCATGTAATATCGGAAATCAGTGCCTGACGAACTTTGAAGTTTTCATATATATATTTTGCAAGTACTGACACCGATCCACCTCCATGTTCTTCCCAACATGAAAATGCGATAATTCCATTTTCAAGTGTTTCTGCCAGTTTCAAAGCATTAAAGACACCGAGCCTGTTGTCAAGATAACATGATTGAACAAAATGCTGATCCTCTCTGAAATTACAATCGAAAACAAGCTCAGTGCCCCGTTCTATCTGACGAGAAAATTTATAGGATATTTCTTCTTCTCTGCTAACCTCCAATTCACAGAGAATCTCTCCCTGACTGTCACTTCCTCTGAGTTTATATCCCGACTTCTGTTCTGGACCACCAATAGGAACGAGCTGGTGACCATACCTTACTGTAAATCCTATTGAATCCATGTGGGCAAACACTGCCGTAATTGGATTTCCGAAAACAAGTAAAAAACCATCCTGAAACCCATCTCCTTCAATAATTAAGGGTTTAACTCTCCAGTCATGCTGGTTAGACCTGATATATTCAATAAGAAATTCCTTCATAGCAATCTCATTTCCAGAGGGTGCATGAACAGAGCAAAGTTCTTTAAGCAAATTAAAATTCATAAAAAGAATTGAATGAGCTTAAATATATGCCAAAAAATGGCACGTTTCATGAATAGTTATTGTTTCAATAAAAATATTCATAATTTAAAGCGTTAAATTGCACGCCTCCTCGTTTAATGGAGGAATAGGTTAAATCCTTATTAGCCATTTTGTAAAAAAATTGAAGGGACCTTTTGATAATGCGTAAAGCACTTTTATTCTTTCTATTTATCTTTTCCTCTACGGGAACTACTCTCATTGCCCAGCCAAAGCAGAATTCAAACATGCTATTGTCTGATGAAATGCTGCAGCTGGAAGCAACTGATGCAGTGAATGCGATGTATAATTTCAAATTTGATTTTGCTGAAAAAAAATTCAGGGAATTTAAAGAAAAATGGCCTTGGCACCCCATGCCTTATTTTCTTATGGGGCTAAGCACCTGGTGGAAAATCATGCCTAATATTGATAATGAAGCTTATGATGCAACATTTGAGGCATATATGGATTCTTCCATCACAATTGCCAAAGGGCTTTTTGAGCAAAATTCCGAGAATTACGAAGCTGCCTTTTTTCTATCAGGAGCTTATGGGTTTAAGGGCAGGCTTTATGGAGAAAGGAAGAAATACAGTAAAGCTGCTTTTGCCGGAAAGGAGGCTCTGTACTACCTAAGCAAATACTCTGACAACAATACTCTTAGTGCTGAATTCTTATTCGGAAAAGCACTTTTCAATTACTATGAAGTCTGGATAAAAGAAGAATATCCTCTTCTACGGCCTATCCTTGCATTTTTTCCAAACGGCAACAAAGAGCTGGGAATGAAGCAGCTAAAAGAAGTTTCATACAACGCCTTCTATACAAGGATTGAAGCTCAGTATTTCTTAATGAGAATACATTACCTGGAAGAAGAGAATTATGCGAAAGCATTTCCAATTGCAAGGTATTTATCAACGACTTTCCCTGATAATCCTTACTTTCAGAGGATGTACGCAATGCTGGCTTTCGTAAATGGCCAGAGAAGTGAGGCCGAAGTCGCTTCACAATCGATCCTTGACAAGCTTGATCAAAAATATCCGGGATATGAGGAAAGAGCGGGAAGATATGCTTCTTATTTTCTTGGATATATCAACAAGTACAATTACAGAGATAATAAAAAGGCAAAAGAATATTTTCAGAAGATGCTTATCTTTTCAGAGAAAACCAATCTCACTGATTCCTATTACTACTTGAGTTCTCTGTCCAATCTGGCACAGATAGCTCATGAAGAAAAGGATTATGAAACTGCTAAGAGGTATTATAAAACTTTGATGAAAAGGGCTGAGAAGAAAGATCCTTTGTATAAAGAGGCGAAAGAATACCTTGATCCACCGAAGAAGAAAGACAAAAAGAAAAAATAAATTTTACAAACACGCATTTAACTAATGCGTGTTTTTTATTTTCAAGCGGTTTAAAGAATCGGCATTACTTTAGAATCTTTGTATGTAGAAAGAATTACCATTGACTGCATATTCCCGATTTCTTCAATATCCACAAGCTTTTCTAGAATCAATTCCTGATAACTGGAAATATTGTGGGTCAATACTTTTAAAAGAAAATCACCTGAGCCGGTAATATGATGGCACTCAATAACTTCTGGAATGTTATTTATTTTCTCCACAAAAGATTTAATCTGATTTTTTTTATGACTTGAAAGCGAGATAAGAATAAATATACCTACACCAAGTCCAAGTTTTTCAGTATCCACCTGAGCGTGATAACTTTTGATAAGCCCTGCGTTTTCAAGCTTTCTTACCCTTTCCAGAGTGGGGGCAGGAGAAAGTCCGATTTCCTGAGCAAGCTGAGAATTGGTGATTTTTGCATTTGCCTGCAGCTTTTCCAGTATCTGTCTGTCGATAGGATCCAGTTTAGAAATATTTTGCATATTAAATATGAGCCGAAGTTAAACCGGGATTAAGCGTTATAAAACTTACCATTGAATCAATACATTAAAATTTATAATACCGTTACAGATCATAATGATTAGCAAGATTTTCCAAAGGCTAATGAATTATTCTGGGTTTAAAACTAAGACTTTTCTTAAAACTATTTAACTTTTTTTGTTTTCCGATTATAAAAGTACTCTATGAATGTCGGGTGAAACCATAATGCGGATCTTTCAGAGCGCACAGGAATGACTTTCAGGCTGCCATCGAAAAATTTCTGAACTGCATCCATCAGAAGGTTGATTCCTTTAGCAAATTGTAAATACGGATATGTTGCAAAATTATCGCTCTGTTCAATCTCGATTTTCGCCTGAGCAAGAATATTTCCAGTATCAATACCGCTATCTACAAAATGAACAGTAGTGCCACAATTTTCCGGATCATTGTTGACAAGAGCCCAATATGCACCATGTACTCCTCGGTAAGCAGGTGTTATACCTGCATGAATATTGATTATCCTTCCATGAAAGGTCTGAACAAATTCTTTTGATAAAATTCTGGTCCCATTGATAATAACAAGAGCAGGAGCTTTGTATTTAATCAGATCGATTGACTTCATGTCATTTGCTGATTCAATCTTATGAACAACTTCAAGAGGAATAGGTTCTGATGACAAACCGGTGGTTTGAAGTATCGTTTTAATTCTCGCTTCAGATCTCATCTTTAAAAAAGGGTAAATTCCGATCTGAAAAATCAGTTGTCCTAATACTTTGAACACTCCTAATTTTTTTATTCGACCTCGAATAAGTTTTCCTTTTGATACAGGCTCTTCAAAGATCACTTCAATATTAGGATATGCTTTTTTCAAAGCATGATAAATCATTTTTGTGAAATCACAATCAACAGCAAGCAATATGATCTTTTGATTCATCATATCGTCTTATGGTTGTTTAAAACCTGGGTTGCCATCTCCGTCATGCTTGCTGATACCATCCCGAACTGTTTGTTCAGATAAGTGTACCAATTCAATAACTCCTCCAATTGTTCAATATTCTGATTTGTAGATTTTCCAAAATTATGAGGATGCCACCAGAGATGGTAAATTGTATTTGCTACTGCTGCTTGATACATCTCTCTTTTTATCCTTTTCATTTTCAATCTTTCCAGAAAGAAAAGGTTAGAAGAGTATGGCCTTAGAAACCTGCTGGCAGCAATATTAACGGGAGCTATAGGAACCATTTCCTGAAGAGAAGGATTAGAAATTTTAATTAATGGAATATATGCATCCAGCAATCTTACAATTCTTTTAAATTTTGTATTTTCTCTCTGACTTCTTGCATTGTAATAATATGAATCAGGATTGCCGCGATAAGCTATTATGCCATTCTCTGCAAGGATTTGTAAATATTCTTTATTCACCTGATTTCTCGGGAACACTATAGATTTAACTTTTACCCCCAAACCTTCCCCAGCACTGACTGCAGCTTTGATATCTGCTTCGAATGCTCGTTCCTTTTTATAGGGTTCCTGGCAATAATAATGGGAGAATGTATGTGTCTCTATGTCCTGACATTTTTTAGATTGAATAAGACGAATCAATGATTTCCCATAATGGTATGGATCACTTTGTTCATCGTCACCAAGATCCGATAATTGGTTATAGTTAGATAACTTCGTATTCTGGTATTCTGGCTTCACCAGAGGAAACGATTCAAGCAACTCTTTCTTTTTATCATAAAATAAAAAGCCAACAGTGGCCCAGGATACATGAATTTCTTTTCTTTCAAAAAGATCAAGCATTAAAGGGATAGCCTTACGAGCACCTAAAATATTTTCACCATAATCTTCCTTAGTACGATGATCTTTTACACCCCATAGTAATTCAAAATCCAGTGATATGACAAAGTAACCAGGCATGATGTTTAATTAAGAAAATAAACTTAAGAAATTCTCCTGATTTGATTTTACAGAATAATTATTAACAACTTTTTCTCTTGCTTTTTTACCCATTTCAGAACGTAACTGAGCATTATTGATAAGGTCGGTAAGATAGTTCAGCCAATCTGTTTCAGATTCACACAGGAACCCGTTAATCCCTTGGTCTACAATTTCTGCATTTACGCCAACTGAAGAAACCACAGCAGGAATTCCAAGCGCCATATACTGCAAGGCTTTAAATCCACATTTGCCTTTTGTCCACTCATTGTCAGCAAGGGGCATAATGCCTATATTCATTCTAAGCAGGTCCTCCTGTTCTGTGTGCTCATTCCATTTAACGAACTCCATCTCCGGAAATGCAAAATTTGGCTTTAGGTTAGATATGACTATCAATTTAAAGTTTTGGGCTACATATAATTTTCTCAGAAAAGGAATGGCATGTTCTAGATACATCATTGTAGAATGCGTACCAGTCCAGCCGATTACAACCTTGTTTGTATTTTGGTCCTTTATTTTAAAGTGAAGGCTTTCGCAATCTATGGTTGTAGGATTAAGTACGACATTTTTATTGAACTTAAGTGAATGATTTTTCAGATAAGAATTGCCACAACTAACCTTATAGGACCATTTAATAATTTTATTAACCTTTCCGGGGTTTTTCACCACTTTAGTAAGAAAGTTTTCCTTGCCTGTCTGAGCTATCCAGATGGCATCATCGAAATCATAAATGATCTTTTTCTTTAGTACTTTAGCAAGAACCCATTCGAAGATAGGTGGTCCGACAGGTGAAGCTTCTCTATGAATGAAAACATATTGGTACTTAGAAACCCCAAATAATAAGCTCAATCGTTTGAAAAATCCTGAAAGTAAACCCGCAATTTTCAGGTATAAGTTTCCGTTGAGATACAGAACCTTCCAGGTTTTTACTCCAATAAAAGATTGGAAAACAGGCTCTATGTTGTTTATTTTTAATAAATTTATGTACTGTTCAAATCGGAATCTTTGAGAAGGTGCAGAATTTAAGGGATAAGGGATTAAGAAGAGGACTTTCATAATACGATTAAAATGCTCGGAATAAAGGATTTATTACTTACGCCTGTCTATTTATTTACCATCTATATAATAGCCTTTATTTACAGAAGTAAGTTTGTAAAAAATAAGGAGGATAAAAAATATTTTATTTACGGGCTTACGTTGAAGCTCATAGGAGCGATATTTCTGGGTCTTATATATCAGTTTTATTATAACGGTGGAGATACTGCTAACTACTTTAATGATATATCTGTAATATATAATTCCTTTTTTAAGGACCCGAGTATTGCATTAAAACTCATTACTTATAACAATACAGAATATAAACCAGAACTGTATCCATACCTGAGTAATATGATTTTTGCAAAGGATGCTCCCAGCTATTTTGTAGTCAGGCTAGGTGCAATTTTAGCACTATTCAGTTTTGGCACCTATACAATCATATCATTAGGATTTGCAATATTAAGCTTTATCTCGATCTGGCTATTCTATACTGCTTCAACAAAGTTGTTTCCTGATTTAAAAAAAGAGTTTGCGATATCCATCTTTTTCATTCCCTCCATTTTTTTTTGGGGGTCTGGTCTAATGAAAGATAGTATAACCTTTGGAGCTGTAGCAATAACATTTTTTGCCTTTCATAGATTCTTTCTCGAAAAAAAGAAAAAAATTACAGATATTTTTCTCTTGGTCATTGGAATCTATATTCTTAAAACTGTTAAAATATATATCGCCCTTTGCCTCATTCCATCATTGATGCTTTATTTATATGTAGTATACTATAATCGTATAACATCTAGAGCATTAAGAATACTTATTAAGCCACTACTTTTGATTATGTTAACTGGCCTTTCCTATTATACCATTGCCGAACTGTCCAAAGAAAACTCTCTTTATCGTCTTGACAAATTGGCCGAAACTGCTAGGACTACCGCCGGATGGATTAATTATGTGAGTGAACAGCAAGGAGGGTCTTCATATTCTCTGGGAAATTATGATGCAACATTAAGTGGTATTCTTATGAAAGCACCAGAAGCGATTTGGGTTACTTTGTTTCGGCCTTACATCTGGGAATCCAAAAACATAATCATGCTACTCTCTGCATTTGAAAGCTTTTTTTTCCTCTTTCTTACGCTTAAAGCCATATATAAACTTGGATTCGTCAGGTTATACAAAGAGATTAAAAGCATTCCTTATGTACAATTTTCACTATTATTTTCACTCTCATTTTCCTTTGCAGTAGGCATTTCTACTTATAATTTCGGTAGTCTTGTTCGCTATAAGATTCCCATGATGCCATTTTACCTTTCCAGCATTTATGTATTATCCAATACACCCCAAAAAACAAAACTATCATTCCGACGGAAAAAAGGGGTAAATACATTAAAATAACAAAGAGTTATTGTCAATTTCTTCTATAAAAGAATCATATTCTTTTATAGAATAATAATTTTTAGAAGCTTTCTTTTTTGAAAAGAGAAATGATCGACCGGAAGGATTTTTTATTATTCTATCTGTAAAAACAATTCCTGAGTCTATTATCCAATAAATATAATAGTTGTTTTCCTGAACAAATCTTTCAAAAAATGCGGTCCTTTCTTCATCGTCTTCAAGGAAAATTTCACATAAAATTAATGGGTGAAATTTCTTTATTGTAGCGGTCCCTCCTTTTAATACTTCCAATTCATGAGACTCCACATCAATTTTAATAAGATCTATTTGAGATATGGCATTTTCTTCAACAAATGAATCAAGTGTTTTCTGAGAGACAATCTCTTCTCTATAAGTTACTTCGTTATTAAAAGTAAATTTATCTGAAAAGCCCTTATTGGCACTGGCCACCAAGGAAATCCTGGAATCATTTGGCACATAAAATACTAATGAACCATTTTCTGATCCAATAGCACACTTAAATGAATTAATTAATTTTAATTCATTTAACCTTATATTCTTTTTTAATCTGTTAAAATTGGTTGTATACGGTTCAAATGCATAAACCTGAGCATTTCTATTTTTAATTCCTGATAAAACACTAAACAGTCCTGTATTGGCACCTATATCAAAAATAACAGTTGCCCTTTTTGCTAATAGGGCAAACAGCTCAAGTTCTGACGGCTCATCGTTATATCCATAAAACAATGAATCTGCATTCGGATCATCAGCTTCGGAATAGTACTTAAGAGAACTGCCAGCTAAATTTAATGTAACTATTCCATACACCCTCCATCTAAGGCTTATTCTATCAATAAGATATTTAGTTTTTACTATTATATTTCTTCCTATCAGGTTTATGGGTTTAAAAGACCTTATTTTTCTCAGTATGATGCTCATTAAGAGATGTTGTGTTACGAAATTAACCTTGAATAAATTGCATTTACCTTATATGATGTACTTTGAGGGGAAAATACTTTTCTAACGTACAATCTTCCCCTATTGCTGAATAACAATCGTTGATCTGGATTATTCAAGAGTTTTAAAATTTCGTTTGCAACTTTGTGTTTGTTCCGTTCATAAATTAAAATACCATAAGTACCATTATCAAGGATCTCCTGGGGGCCTCCGGAAGCTGTGGCAATACACGGGACGCCATAATAAAGTGCTTCAAGACAAGTAAACGAAAACGATTCTGCTTCGGATAAATTTAAAAATACATGACTTTCCTTAAACTCCTTTTCAATATCATTTGTAAAGCTTTTAAATATTACTGAACTTTCAATTTTCAGATCCCTGGCTTTATCAATTAAAACTTTTTTATACAATTCATTATTAGGTAAGCCAAATGTATCTCCTACAAACGTCAATCTGGCATTTGGTTTTTCTTTCAACACCAGCGCAAAAGTTTCAATAGCTAACTCATGACCTTTCCCTTGTATATAATTTGCAAGGTAAAGCAAATTGTAATTTAAAGGCTCTGGCTCATAACTATAATTATAAGCTTCATCCCGTGAAATACCATCATGAATTAGAGTTAGCCTTTTAGAAGGAGAAAAGGGCTGTAAAGAGGCTTTCGAAACACCAATTATTACATCTGAGCATAGTTCAGCCAAACCAACCCAGGTTTTATAAATTACTTTAGGAAAGGAATTCTGCAGTATCCTAATGTGAGTTACAAGTTTTATCCCAGGCAATGATAATTTAACTAACAGGGGGGATAAATTATAGATATCATTTGCATGTATAACTACAGCTTTCTCTTTTTTAACAATTGCCCGTAACCGGAGACTGTTCGAAATCAGTTTAGGAATATAAAGTATAATACTTTTGATTTTTCTCTGCAATGGGAAAAATGGCAAATGATATACAAAGATTCCCTTTTGCCTTAAAATCTCACCAACACTAGATCCTTGGGTTAATACAAAAACAAAACGATATTGATCACTTAAATTTTCTACAACCTGTAAAATTGCTTTAAAAGCACCGGTATAACCCAGACAATTTTCAACTACGATGATAGTTCTTTTATCAGGTATTCCCATTGTTTAATTATTTTATCCTTATCGTAAGATTGCATGCGCTGCCTAGATGCTTCGGAATACTTACTCAATAATTCCTTATTATTTATAACATTTGTTATCTCCTTGCTCCATAAGCTGATACACGAGGTTTCATTTCTTAGCAAAGGCATAAGAACGCCATAACTCGTATACAAAGGGCTCTCGATTTTTCCTTTTCCGTTTAAATAATCCAACATTTCTGAAGGACCAGTAGGACAATTAGATGACATAACAGGGAGTCCACAACACATCGCCTCACCCAAAGCTAATGGAAATCCCTCCCAATTCGATGGCAATACAAAGAGATTTGCCTTTTTTAAAAACTTAAAAGGATTCCTTTGGTATCCAAGAAAGATGACAGAGGCATCTCTATAGGAGGCATTTGCCCCCCATTTTGAGAAGTAAGATAATCCGAGTTCCTTTGATGTTTCAATCATCTGATTTCTTAATGTCCCATCACCCAAAAAAATAAATCTACAATTATTATCTTTCGAAACTTCCTTTACTACTTTGAGAAAAAGAATAAAATTCTTTTGAATATCAAACCTTCCAGAGAGTATTATACATTTTCTATCAAAAAGACTTCTATGCTCATCTTCAAGAGGTTCATTAGTCAATTCATTGATCTCAGCCTGATTAAACCAATTGTATATAACTTCTATTTTATTTTGGTCAAGTTTATAATCCTTGCAAAGCTCCCTCTTAATTTCAGCGCTTACTGCCACTATTTTATCAGCTCTATTGTATAAAATAGGAATAAAAATTTTCTTTCGAAAGAACCCTAAAACTCCTTTTATTTTTTCATCATGATTCTTAGTACCGTGAACACAAAGGATCTTTTTTCCGGTATTTCCTGACAATACATTTATATAATCTGCTCCTTCAAGATGGCTTATAGTTACTATTGGTTGTAACTTTTCTTTAACACGTCTCAATCTATGACAGCGCTTTATAAAATTCACTAATTTCCCCCAAAAAGTATTTGCTCCATACACATTTAAATATATCAGTTTATTTCCTGAGGGATAAGCATAGCCATCCGTTTCATTGAACCCGCATTCAATGATGTTATAATTCCTTTTTAACTCCTTACTAAGATTGTAAAATACCTTTTGAGCTCCTCCAAATCCCAAATATGGTATAACCATAATAACTCTAGGTTTCATCATATTCTAAAATTCGTATTACTTCTTCCTTTAACTTAACAGGATTAACGTTGAAACCTCCGGAAAAATTTCTAGAAGATCTTTCACCAATCATTGCATTATACCTGAATTTATTTTGCTGAGCAAGCATAATGTAATGAAAGGGTAGACAGCCATTCTCCGGATATGGAAATATCTCAAGCATACTCAATGGTTGTCCTTGTCTAAAGAATATATTCGTTAACCCTGCTCCATGAATTGCCACCAGAAATCTGACAGAAGAAAATAAGCGGACCTGTTCTTCAAGATTCAGCAAAGCTGCATCTACCACTTGAAAACCAAGGTTTATTAACACATTTTCAATTTCCTCCTCATTCTCAACAAACCTCAATCGGCTCCTGCTTCTCTTTAAATATATCCTTCTGCCAGCTTGACTAAATTCCCTTAAAACCTGTGAACTTATTTCTTGGAAAATCTCTGGCTTATGTGTCAATGGTTTGCAAAAAATGCTTTCATTAGCTTCTACAAAATCATCTTTCTGTACATGCCATTTAAGGCTTTTTAGAAAAGTCGAAGAATTATAAATACTTTGAAAATAATTCTTTTCCCAAAGCTTTTCATGCACTATAAAAGTATAGTCATTCAAATCAATCCCCTCATTCTTCAGAAAGAAAATTTTGCCTATGACATCATTATAAAAGTGAAAATAATTATCCTCACCTGTATCTCTCAGGGAAACAATCTTAGAAAACTTTGTCGTTCTTCTTTTCTTTATAAAAAAACTAAATAAGCCAGGTTTCCTAACATGAGGCGCATGCCCAAGGCCTAAGGATTCTGACACCAGTTTATTTCCTTCAACAAAAGCCCAGCCTGTTGCAGGTTCAATAACGCAAGGTTTCTGTAAATGCACAATGTACTCATGATCTTTCCACAATTCCCAAAATTTAAAATAGGGAGTAACGGACGATGACAATTCTTTTATTAAAGATATTTTATATTCCTGGACAGGAATCAAATAAAAATCTCTCAAAAAAGAATCTTCTGATATTTTATAATGAGGATAAAACAATGCATCAAGAGTTCTTAACTTTATTTTATTATACCAAAGAAAACATTCTTTTAGAAAAACTATTGGAAATAACTTCTTCAATATTCTTTTTACAAAACTCATTGATTGTATTTATTAAAATTCATCACCCCTTTCATTATGAATTTAATTTTCAGAGATAACTCAGGATTCAATATTCTACTGTAATCAGAGTGCTGAAAAGCTCGGAAACTTTTTAAATAAGGAAATGTGTGAAGATAACAAAACTCAAAATATTTTCTTGCGAGGACACTTGTTAACGCTTTAGGGTCAAAAATTAACTTCTGATTATTAAAAGATTCCAATTTCTTTAACCACTTTTCAACATTTTGCAAATAGATATTATTGGCAGGAAGCTGGTAATGATATAAGCAGTGATGGATCTGCAGTTCTTCTTTATCAAACGGCAAACCAATGCTCAACAAAAACTCCTTTCTAACGCGCATAGCTGTCTCAAACCTATCAGATAATATCTCCTTTCTTTTATCTTCAGGATAAGTTCTATAAAACATTAACGGTTCTTGTATATTGCATACATTTAAAACATCATAATATCTTGCAAAAAAATCATAATCTTCCGTTTGCCTTAAATGCTCATTATATTTATGTCCGCCATCAAAAACTTCCCTTTTAAATGTTAGTGATGGATTACCACAGGGAAGGCCAAATAAAGTATATGCCTTATTTTCTTGTACAGTTGCAGGATATTTATTGAGATAGTTACTATACCCAAAATTCTGCATAAAACAACCTACTGTATTGACATTCTTATTTTGGAAAAGAAATTCAATCTGCTTGCTGAGTCTCATAGGATGTGCAATATCATCAGAATCCATTTTTGCGATATATCGTCCATTGGCAAAGACTAATCCAAGATTGTCGCATCCTGCTCTTCCCACATTTCTGGAATTTCTTATAATTTTGATTCTAGAATCTTCAATAGACTCAATTACCTGCAAACTCTTATCAGTAGAATAATCATCGATAATTATCAATTCAAGACACCTGTATGTTTGATTAAGGATGCTTTGTATGGCTTCCTTCACATACTTTTCTGAATTATACACCGGCAATATCACTGAAACCAATTCTTTCATCAAATTTTTCCCAATATTTTGCTTTTAAATGAAGAATAATTTAATCCTTTACCATAATAGAATTTTTCTATCCTTCTGGCAATCTTCCAACCGAGGAAACTATAGATTAATTTAAACAAGTGTGTTCCTTGAGGTTTAACAGAGCTTCCGCCCAGTTCATTTACTCTAACCTCTGCCTTCGTGATAAGATCCGTATAGTTGGGATAATGGAAATAAACAAAATTTTTAAAGTTGGAAGCTACAGCCTCTCTGGCCTCTTCATCATTGCTATATTTTAACAAATTTTCTTCATATAGCTGGCAAACTAAAAAGTGCGACATTGCTGCCTTTCTATCTAATTGGGAGCTTAAAGATCCCGTGATTCCAGTTCTATAATATCCTTTAGCTTTATCGCAAAATAATACTCTGCTGCTGCTTAAGACTACCCTTGAAAAAAACTCTCCATCATCCTGGAAGGATATACGTTCATCCCAATACCCTGATTTTTCAATTAAATGTTTAGGTATTAGCCATGAAAAAATTGGCATCCACAATCCTTTGCTCCAAGCTTCAATCAAAAAACCTCGTGCAGGAATAAAATCCTTCCATATAGAGTTCCTTCTTTCTATTGCTGCATTTATGTTTACAGAAAAAGTATACCAAGACGATGAAATAATTGAATCTCTATCGCTTGCTCTTTCATAAGCATCTACCTGCTCCTTTATTTTCTGCCTATCCAGGATATCATCTGCGTCTAAAAATTGTATAAAATAACCAGAGGCTAATTCAATCCCTTTGTTCCTTGCAGCAGATGCTCCCTTATTTTCCTGGAAATAGTATATTACTTTATCTGATATATATGGTCTGACAATATCTGAAGTATTATCTGAAGAACCATCATCAACAATTATTATTTCAATAAACTGATACGATTGAGAAATTATACACTCAATTGCATCCCGTATCCATAAGGCCGAGTTATATGCTGGAATGATAACTGAAACGAGCTTGTTCATGCTGTTCTTTGATACCTTTCTTTAACCCAGTGTAAAGCTTCATACAGATGGTGATAAGCTTTTCCAGAAATCAATATGGACTTGAAGCATAGATAAAATCCAGTAATCAGACTTCCATAAAGAAGCTCACATTTATATGAGTCAACTAGAAGTAAATAAGTATTTTTTCTTTCAAAATATTCCTTTAGTGTCGAATCTATATCATTCTTGTTCGTTTCAACAAAAACATTCAAATCTTTGCGAGCTTTTATCTTCTCCTCCCACATTTTCTTTCTATCTCCAGTTAGGCTATCTTCATGTGCCCTTACCCAAACCCTACCAGACTCTTTGCTGTCGTAATAATAATAAGCTCCTTTCATTGCACAACGTAGCCATAAATGCCAGTCTTCGTGTCTGGTTATATAATTATGAAAATCACCAGCTTTTTCAAGTAGTGATTTTCTAAAAAAAGCTGTATTGATCAAAAACATTGAATCCATAACAAGCTCTTTAATTATGGTCATTTTATTCCCACTTAGTTGTCTGGTAAAGTATTTAAAATCCCTTACACCATTCTCTTTTATAGATGTATGAAAGACTTTTACATCTCCATAGACCAAGTCTATTTCCTCATGCTTATTTAAAATATCTGCATGATGTCTCAATTTATCCTTACTTAATATATCATCCGCATCAAGAAACTGAATATACTTTCCAGAAGCCTTTGATAAACCCAAATTTCTAGCGGCTGACGGCCCCTTATTAGTCTGAGCAAAATATTTTATCCTTTGATCAATTTCAGTTAAATGTATCGCGATCTCCTCTGTTAAATCTGTAGACCCATCATTTACAATTATGCACTCCCAATTCGTTTCTGACTGTATCAAGACAGATTCTACTGCTTCCGTCAGATATTGACCGTAGTTGAAGCAAGGAATTATTACTGATATAACAGGGTTATTCATCTCCACTTCAACATTTTTATTTCTTTAATTAGAAATTTGAAATAGTTCTTAAATCCTGGGTCATATTTGGACCTTAAAATCCCTGATTTAAAATAGGTACCAAGGGATGGGGCTTTTCTGGTCTCACAAACCCTAAACCAATATTTACCAAGTACATTTAAAAAAGCATTATCATCATATTTCCTAACAACCTTATTGGTTTCATATAAGTATTCCAACCAGGTCTTTATTTCAAATATTCTATTTTCTTTTATTTCATTAGGTTCAAACTTTGCAATAGCCATATGTAGTTCTAGCCCGCTCTGATCTGGAAAAATGCCCAGCTCAGCCAATTGATTTTTAATTACCTTTTGAGCATTGGACCTTGTGAGGCATTCATTAACAAGTGAAGTGTTGTCATTATGAATCCTGTAGTAAACTAACGTTTCAGGTAAGTTGTATCCTTTAGTTTGCTTTAGCATTCTTGACCACAAGTCAAAATCTTCTGCTGGAGGATATTCTTCCCTATATCCTTCCTTTGGTATAGAAGCTTTCTTCATTAGAACCGAAGAATTTGCAAAGAAATTTTGGAATAATAATGAGCAATAAACACCTTCAGGGTTATCATAAGAACACCAGGGCATACCTATTAGCTGTCCATTCTCATCAACAGGTTGAACCCAGGATCCAACTATACCAACAGAAGGATTATTTAATAAATATTTATATTGCCTTAAGAGTCTTTCCTGATGAGCAATATCATCACTGTCCATTATTGCAATGTATTCTGCAGAGGCTAATTCAAGCAGTCTGTTTCTGGTATAAACCAAGCCCTTATTATGATCATTTTTATGGTATCTTATACGTTCATCATGTAAATATCTTTGAATGACGCCTTCTGTTAAATCTGTAGAACCGTCATTTACAATTATCAATTCGAAGGATTTAAATGATTGTGTTAAGATGCTTTCTATAGCTTCTCCAATAAATTTAGCTGAATTATACGCTGCCATTAAAACAGAAACTTTAACCATCCCTATTACAATTTAATCCATCTTTCCGGAATAATATCCTTTGTATTAATCGTACTATCAGCAAACCAAACTTTTGGTGCAATTACAATCTTTTCTGCATTTCCATTTAACCAGGCTCCCCACCAACTAAAGCTGCTGTTAGCAATTATATTGTGAGCGCAAGAACTCATCAAAAACATTTCTTCTACATCATTACGTTTTTCATTTTCAAGAGCTTTCACAAAAAAGACATCATTTAGACGGCCAAATATTCCTGATTTTTTAACATATTCAATGTCGTCAGAAAAAACATAAAACTTTGGGGCGTTTATATTTCTTATTATATAGTTGCAGGCATTTATATAATAATTTGTGCTACAAATTCCATGAACTTTATTTGCTTCAGGATTAGATATATAGTCTCCTCTTCTGACATGGATGCTAACAGAATTAGAATTACTAATTTCTTTCAAAAGGCCTATTCTTTCTTCCGAAAGCCCTTCTTTTAAAGTAAATTCTTCTCTAATAATATTCTCTATTCCTGAAAAATATTTTTCCGATTGCCAATACCCTTCCAAATAAGAAGATTTAGGCAAACCTTTTATTTCATCCCAATAATGAAAATGCGGTTCCATTTGATATTTTACTCCTTTAATCTTCTTTAAAACTTTTAGATACAGATTAAAGGGATAGCTCTTACTGTTGCACTTATAATAGAGCATCTCTTTCTCCAGCGCAACCTCTGAAGAAATATTAAATTTATCGAGTTCGAAATTACGCAAGTTATAGTGGGTAAGAAAGTCGGTGATATCGAGTTTTAGTGGTACTTTTTTCATCTCTGCAAGTCCCTTTGCAGCAGCATATTGAAACATTTGATTACCCAATCCTCCTATTAACCGGACAATTATCATTTCACTCCTTTTTTAAACCAAAAACAACCACATCCATAACTCTGACGTTCGATCAAAGCTTTATTAGGATTGATAACTATACCTCCATCTTCCCAATGCTCTGAGATCAAGGAGAATTCCTCTAATTCAAGTTCATCAAAATAATTTACAATTTGTTCTTTAGTATAAATTCTATGAGCATTGAAAACTATTCTTGCTTTATGTCCGATGGGTGTTACAAAAAACAAATTTCCTGCAGGTGCCAGAACTCTTATCAGTTCTTTAATTGCCTTTAAATCGCCATCATAATCCATTAGATCTCCGTACCTACCTAAACCGATATGTTCTATCACATGCATGCAAGATAGAGATTGAACTGATTCTGAAGGAAAGGGCAATTTCTGTAAATCCCCAAAAGCTGATTTCAGATTTGGCAGATGAATGTCTGCAGGGCGGTAATCGTAAAACTCAATAGGAACAAATGATGAAGCAATTGCTGAAAAGTATAAGGAAGACGATATATCTATATGCTTTGAAGGATTGGTCTTTGCAAGCATTCGCGCTGCCCAGGCGGTATGATATACGTAGTGCCTGTCAAAATCAGTTTTCGAAGTGCCTTCACTGAAAAAATAAATATCCTCTTTTCTTATCTCAAATCGGCTGTTGACAATCTTTTCATTAAAGATGTCAAATTGTTTATATGCTTTTCTTTTTTCGATCCTCAATAGTTTTTTTACTATACTCTTCAACATATTTATCATAATACATCAGTCCAAATTTCAGAAAAGATTTGCTATTAAGGTAATGATTCAAACTTAATGATTGGTGCCATAAGCCCCGGCCGGGCCATCATCCAATATGGTGACTTGCTCAACCCTCCCCTAATTGATAATCTGACAGAAGGAGAATTTTTTTGTGGTTCACAAATCCAATGGGAAAAATGAATACTAGCAATTAATTCAATATAGTAATCTCCTTCGTTAATAAAATTTGTAGGCAACCAAGCCACAAATCGATTTTCTCCTTTTTGCATTTTGGGCCATGATTCTTCCGCTACATCTGTCTGGTAAGCCCAATAAATGACCGTACCGCTCAGAGTTGTTACACAAAACCCTACAGTAAGCAAATTATTAAATTCATTTACCTCTCCTGAAATCATGACTCCCACTTTTTTATCCGCAGGCACTTCTCCTGAAATCAGTTGAAAATCTTCATCTACAATTTTAATAGAAGTTGGAGTAAAATAGGGATTTATAAATGCTTTTTTATCTTTATTTACCCAACATGAATTAATCTCTTCATTGTTTGACAAATAATTTCTTACAATATTAGGAACACTGTCTACTGCTTTTAACTGTCCATTTTGAAGAAGAATAGCTTTATTACAAATTTCCTCAACAGCGTTTAAATTATGGCTTACAAATAATATAGTTCTACCGCTTTTGCTTACCTCTCCCATCTTTCCCATACACTTCTTCTGAAATGTCGCATCACCAACAGCCAGCACTTCATCTATTATCAATATTTCTGGCTCCAAATGTGCTGCAACTGCAAAAGCTAAGCGAAGTTGCATACCACTGCTATAATGTTTTAGCTGTGTATCAAGAAACTTTTCTATTCCGCTGAATTCAACGATTGAGTCAAACTGCTTTAAGATCTCATGTTTTTTAAGTCCCAAGATTGACCCATTTAAAAATATATTTTCTCTACCTGTGAGCTCTGCATGAAAGCCTGTGCCGACTTCAAGGAGACTCGCAATTCTCCCTCTGGAAAGTATTTTTCCATTAGTTGGGGGTGTAATTTTAGACAGTATTTTTAGTAAAGTTGATTTACCAGCTCCATTCCTTCCTATAATTCCAATGCTTTCACCAGGGTTTACAGTAAAAGAGACATCCTTTAACGCCCAAAATTCCTCTTTGGATACTTTCTTATTGCTTCCTTTAAAATAGGCTGATATAGTATCCCTCAAGGAGAGATATGGAGCACCACCATCATCGTTTATATAATATTTTTTGGATATATTATTTATTTCAAGTATTGGTTTCATAGTATTTAAGCCAAATCAGCAAAATATGCCTCCGTTCGTTTAAAAACTAAAAGGCCTGCAACTAAAAGTAGCAAAGAAGTTACTACACTAATCATTATAATATTCCAATCAATTACATTTCCTGCAATTGCCGCTCTGCTTAAGGCAATCGCTCCCGTTAATGGGTTTAGTGCCAAAACATATTTTATCCATGGGAATGGCAATACTGAAATAGGATAAATAACGGGAGTTATAAACAAGGTTGCCTGAATTAGAAAAGGAATAATATATTTAAAATCCCTGTACTTTACATTTAAAGCAGACAATAGAGTCCCCAAGCCAAATGTGGTCACAATTGTAATTAAAAAAGCCAAAGGAAATAGCTCTATAAATTTTAAATAATCGATCTTGATTTGAAGAAACAGAATAAGCCCAATAAATAACGCAAAGGTGATTATAAAATCGAATACAGAAACAAAAATTACAGAAATAGGGATTACAAGCCGGGGGAAATATATCTTCTTAATGATATTAGCATTGGAAACTAAACAATCTCCGGAGCTTGATAGCCCAGAGGAGAAAATATTCCAAAACATCATTCCTGAATAAACAAATATGGGATATGGTATTCCATCTGAAGGAACTCGTAATACCTTCCCAAAGAAAAAGGAGAAGACCATCATCATAAACAATGGCTGAAGAACAACCCAAAGTATTCCTAAATAGGCTTGTTTGTACTTTACCTTTATGTCTCGCCATGTGAAAAAATAAAAAAGCTCTTTATACTGCCAAAGCTCCTTGAAATTTAAATCCAGCTTTCCAGCTGGTTTTATTTCATACTCAATATCACTATGATAATTCGTTGATTCCATCTTATTATTCTTCGATCTCCATTCTCAAACTTCGTCTATTTCTAAAAACATCGATCATTAGCTTTGATCTTTTCTCTATGAACCCATAACAACAATAAGCGACCAATAAGGCTATAGGAATTGAAACCCAATATACTCTTGAATAAAAATTATATGATCCTGTATATTTTGTTAACAATGCATATATTAATAGAAGCACAGGAAAATGAAATAAATATAGACTATAACTTATCTCTCCAAGAAATTTAAGTCTCTTTAAAACCCAACCTTCATGAAGTTGAACTTTCAACAAAAAGAAAATCGAAAACAGACTTAACAATGCAGCTGTAAATGAACTATAGTATTTCAGTTTCAAAGCACTTAATATGACCACTGAAAAAATTAATGTTATTATAAGTATCAGAAATATATATTTAGACTTTTCTATAATAGTCACAACACTTATGTCTTTGTATTTAAAAATTAAAACCCCTAAAGCAAAGTATATACTATATTCAGAAAGAAAAGTAAAATAAGCCAATGGTGTATATCTCATAAAGATTGCACAAATGAGAGACAAAATAAAGTATATTACTGGTCTGACAATGACAAAAGGTATTATTATATAAAAAACAACTTCAATTAACAGGGACCAATAAACTATATTCATTCCTATATACTCTTTGGTAGATATGAAGAATAATGAATATGCTATTGATTTGAAATTCAGATTTTCGTATGCGACCTTTAACCTTTGATTCCTTTCAAAAGGAATATCAAGGGAATATAAATCAGCATTTATTTGACCTATCAGCAATATTACAATGACCGAAAATAATAATGAAAATAGGTAAGGTGGATAAATTCTAGCTATTCTCTTAAGATAAAAGTCTCTAAGGGACCACCTTTTCTTATTAAAACTTTTAGCAATAAAAAAACCCGACAAAACAAAAAAGACCAAAACCATCTCAAATCCTGCACTACTGAATATATCAGAGGCAAATACAAGATAATCCCCGATACCCCAATTATGCATAGGGTATGCCTTTATATATTCGTTTCCCCCACACCAAAGGATAAACTTTGCATGATAGATCAAAACATACAAAGCAGTAAGTCCTCTCAGAATATGGAGATTACTTAAATTTTCGGAAGATTTTATAGACAAATTTGTCAAATCTATTTACTTCTTATTCTTTCAATCAGAGCTTTAATTCCAGACCTGAATCTTTTCAAAGAACCTGTTACTCCTTCAGTATTTATATATACAGTATTATGCTCCTCAGCTATTTCAACTTCCGGCCTTGTCTCTGTATAATAGTATGCAGCGAGTGATTTCCGGTTAACACCTTCAGGAGTATTTAATTTCTTTGGATGACCATGATAAGAAATTTCATTGGTTTCGAATATTACACATCTGTTAAACGTCGGAGCAATCCTGTCCAGTAAAATCTTATTGCCTTCAGTAAAGTCCCAAAGTTCCAGGTGCCCCTCATATTCATCTTTCCAATCTTTATTTAAGTAAATGATAATATTAAGTCTTCGGTGATACTTCGTTTTTGGATGAATATTGTAATCAACATGGACATTTAAAAATGCCCCCTTAACTGACTGATGCAGTCCGCCGCCAAATAATTCATCATCACCTTTCAACCCCTCAAGTCCTGTGATATTTTCTATGGATTTAAGAAATTCGGCAGAATTGAGCTCTCTGAAGACCTTGTCAAAAGTGCTATTTTTTTCAAAATCAGTCTTTTGAAACTTATTCTTTTGATCAATGTAAGTAGTACCATCCCACTTCCCTTCTTTTATAGTTGGATAACTCTGATATATTTCCTCAGCTTTTTCCGCAAGAAAAAAATTTTCAAAAACAACATATTTAAATGGCTTTTGTGCTCTGAATTTTTCTTTCAGCTCATTTGCCACACCCTTAATGCCTTCTATATCAATATATTTCATTTCAGAGATTTATTAAATTTAAACTCTGCTCATTTTTTAGATTAAACGGAGTTCAAATATTTAGGATCTGTATTATCATTCTTTTCGATAACTTTACAAATTACTCTTTCTTTCTTAAAAAAAGAATAAAATCCAACGCGATTAATAGGATTGTGAGAGGACAGTTAGGGGAATAACAGAAAAACCGGAGCATTATTTTATGCAAATTAAACTTGTCGACCTGGAACGACAGTACTTAAGGTATAAAGATGAAATTGATAGATCTATTCAGAATACTATCTCTGCTACCAATTTCATTCAGGGACCAGAGGTAAGAGCTTTTGAATCTGAACTTTCTAAATTTATAAATATTCCTTTCTGCATCAGTTGTGGAAATGGTACTGATGCACTTCAGATCGCTTTGATGGCTTGTGAACTGCAGGAAAATGCTGAAATTATTATCCCTGCATTCAGCTATGTTGCGCCTCTGGAAGCTGCGGCACTATTGAAATTAAAGCCTGTGCTTATAGATTCTGATCCGACTTCATTTAACTTAGATTCGGAAAAAATTCAATCACTGATTACTTCGCAGACTAAAGCTATTATTCCGGTTCACCTGTTTGGTCAGGCATGTAATATGGAACCAATAAAAAAACTTTCTGAAAAAGCAGGAATCAAAATTATAGAAGATAATGCCCAGTCCTTTGGTTCTGAACACAATTTAAATCACAAAAAAATCAAAACCGGTTCTGTTGGAGAAATCAGTACCACTTCCTTTTTTCCATCTAAAGTTTTAGGGTGCTTCGGCGATGGAGGGGCAATCTTCACTTCTGATAATAACCTTGCTCAAAAAATCAAAATGATAGCTAATCATGGACAGGCTCAGAAATATCAACATGAGATCATCGGGGTAAATTCAAGATTGGATACACTTCAGGCTGCAGTTTTGTCTGTAAAGTTGAAATATCTCACCGAAGATATTTCAAAAAGACAAAAAGCGGCAGAATTCTATAATGAAAAATTAGTAGGTATTGAAGAAATTGTCACTCCAGTCATTTCTTCAGGAACCACCCATGTTTTTCATCAATATACATTAAGAATTAAGAAAAAAAGGAATGACCTGAAGAAGTTTCTTGAAGAAAATGGAATTCCTTCTATGATATATTATCCGGTTCCCCTTCACCTTCAGAAAGCTTATTCGTATTTAGGATACAAAAAAGGAGATTTTCCAGTGGCCGAACAGCTGTCAGAGGAGGTACTTTCTCTTCCTATGCATCCGGATCTTAATACCGAGGAATTATCTTATATTGCAAATAAATTACTGGCGTTCTTCAAAGCCTGATTTTTATGTCTGAGAAATATTTTGTACACGAAACTGCAGTTGTAGACCCTGGTTGTATTATTGGTGAAGGCACTAAAATCTGGCATTTCTGTCATATTATGCCCAATTCCAAGATCGGGGACAATTGTTCGCTGGGTCAAAACGTTGTTATATCTCCAGGGACAATTCTCGGCAATAATGTAAAAGTTCAGAATAATGTGTCCGTATTTACAGGTGTGGAATGTGAAGATGATGTTTTTCTGGGCCCTTCAATGGTTTTTACTAACGTAATAAATCCTAGAAGCGCTATTGTCAGGAAAAGCGAATACCAAAAGACTCTTGTTAAAAGAGGTGCAACGATTGGTGCCAATGCAACTATTATCTGTGGTATCACAATAGGAGAATTTGCCTTTATCGGAGCAGGTGCAGTTGTGACAAAATCAGTTCAGCCTTTTGCCCTGATTACAGGAAACCCAGGTAGGCATAAGGGCTGGATGAGTGAATACGGCCATAAATTACAGTTTAATGATGCCGGAATTGCTGTTTGCAAAGAAAGCGGACAACAATACGAGTTAAAAAACAGTACAGTTAAGAGAATTAGTTAATATTATAGTGAAGGAAGAAACGATAAAATTTGCAATCGTAGGTTGCGGGCATATTGGTAAAAGACATGCTGCAATGATTGAGCAACATCCTGAGGCTGAAGTTGTCGCCCTTTGCGATATAAAACCTAAAGAAAAATTAGATCTGGTCGGCTTTAGTCGTCTTCCTTTTTATAACTCTATAAATGCTCTCTTAAAAAATCATCCGGAATCCCGTGTAATTAATATCTGCACTCCTAATGCACTTCATGCAGATCAGGCATTAATTGCTCTTCAGGCAAATAAATCTGTAGTAATAGAAAAGCCTATGGACATTTCTTCTGAAAAATGCCGCGAGGTGATCCTAGAAAGCAGGAGGATGAACAAGCAGGTATTCTGTGTCATGCAGAACAGATATAGTCCACCCTCTGTATGGTTGAAAAATATCATGGAAGAAAATCGCCTTGGCAAAATATACATGGTGCAAATCAATTGCTTCTGGAACAGAGATGAACGTTATTACCATAAACACACCTGGAAAGGGACGAAAAAACTTGATGGAGGAACACTATTCACTCAATTTTCTCACTTTATAGATATGATGTTCTGGCTTTTCGGCGACATCAAAAATATCCGTTCTACTTTTCATAATTTTTCACATAATGGTCTTACAGAATTCGAAGACTCCGGATATATCAACTTTGACTTTGTGAGAGAAGGAACAGGTTCTTTTAATTTTACCACCTCCGTTTATGAAAAAAACCTTGAAAGCAGTATTACTATAATCGGTGAAAAAGGTACAGTAAAAGTAGGCGGACAATATATGAATGAAGTGGTTTACTGCAACATCAAAGGTTATAATATGCCTGAACTTGCACCATCAAACCCTCCTAATGATTATGGTTCCTACAAGGGTTCTGCTGCAAATCACCATTTCATTATAGAAAATGTGGTGGATACATTAAAAGGCAGAGGCCACGCTACCACTACTGCTGAAGAAGGGTTACAGGTTGTTGATATGATTGAAAGAATGATTAAAGCCGGTAAAAAACATTTACTGCCTTTCTAAAATAACAATCTTAATAGTTATTAATCACCTCTGCAATATACTCGATCTCTGACTGCCTTAGCTCAGGAAACATTGGGAGAGAAAGACAATGTTCTGCTAAATATTCTGAATTTGGCAGATCTCCTTTTAAATAACCTAAAGAAGAGAAAGCTTTCTGAAGATGACAAGGTATTGGATAGTGAAGCCCACTTCCAATCTTGTGTTGATTTAAATATTCCCGGAAACCATCTCTATCCTTAGTAGTTACTACATATAGATGATATACTGAATGGCAATTTTCAGGTACATACTGAAAATTAAGCTTAGGATTCCAGATTGCACTTTTATAAAATGCCGCAATCTCCCTTCTTCTTAAATTCCATTCATCCAGGTGATTTAATTTTACTGATAAAAATGCTGCCTGAAGCGCATCCATCCTCATGTTAAAACCGATTTCTTCATGCACATATTTTTCTATACTGCCATGATTTCTTAGTCTTCTTACTCTTTCAGAAACCTCTTCATCATTCGTCACCAGAGCTCCTGCTTCACCATATGCACCAAGGTTTTTTACAGGATAGAAACTAAAGGTACCTGCTTTACCGAAATTGCCTACAGACACTCCGTTGTATGTTGCACCTTGTGCCTGAGCACAGTCCTCGATGACTATAAGATTGTTTTCCTCGGCAATTTTCAAAATACTGTTGACATCAAATGGTGCTCCATAAAGATGCACCCCGATAATCGCTTTTGTCTTTGAAGTAATTTTCCTCATTGCATCATCAGGACTTATCTGCCATGTGTCTGGGGTACAGTCTACAAATACAGGCACTCCACCAATGTTGGAAACGGCAGCAGCAGTCGCTATAAATGAATTCGCAGGGACTAAGACTTCATCATTTTCACTAATCCCTGACGCCTTCAGCGCTAGAACAATTGCTGATGTACCATTATCAACACCTACAGCATGTTTTACCTGACAAAAAGAAGCAAACTGTTTCTCGAATCTTTCAACCCTGGATCCAAGTGAAAATGCTGAAGCTTCAAAAACCTCTTCACTTGCCTTAAGCAGTTCTTGCTTTATTTTTTGATATTGCCTGCTTAAATCAAGGAAAGGGATGAAGTCCATTTATATTTGATACTGAGATGGATTTATGATTATAAAAAATATCAGAAGAATAAACGCTGCCTGGACCTGTAATTCTATGGTCGCAGGCAGCATTCAAATTATTTAAAGGATTGACTTAACTTCATTATAAACCGAAGCGATTCCTTCTTCAAGAGGAATTCTGGCCATCCAACCTAGTTGGTTAAGGCGGCCCACATCCATTAATTTCCTTGGAGTTCCGTCAGGTTTAGTAGTATCAAAAACCAACTCACCTTCAAACCCAACAATCTTTTTAACAAGCAGTGCCAGATCCTTGATAGTGATATCATCCCCAACACCTATATTCAGAAAATCTTTTTCATTATAGTTTTGCATCAGAAAGAAACATGCATCCGCCAGGTCATCTACATGCAGGAACTCTCTCTTTGGAGAGCCGGTCCCCCAAATCTCAACAGTCTTTTGTCCTTCTTTTTTAGCAGTGTGGAACTTTCTGATCAATGCCGGTAATACGTGAGAATTCTTCAGGTCATAATTATCATTCGGACCATAAAGATTAGTAGGCATTACAGAAATAAAATTGCACCCATACTGATCTCTGTAGGCCTCACACATTTTAATACCAGCAATTTTTGCAATAGCATAAGGTTCGTTGGTATACTCAAGCAAACCTGTTAAAAGGCTCTCTTCCTTTAAAGGCTGCGGCGCCAGTTTAGGATAAATACAGGAAGAGCCGAGGAACATTAGTTTTTTCACTTTATTTAAATAAGCCTGATGGATCACGTTATTCTGGATCATCAGGTTTTCATAAATAAAATCAGCACGGTAAGTATTGTTCGCTAATATTCCTCCTACTTTGGCTGCAGCAAGGAATACGTAATCGGGCTTTTCCTTTTCAAAAAAATCCTGAACCTGTTTCTGATCTCTCAAATCCAGTTCCTTAGAGGTTCTAATGATCAGATTGGTAAAACCTTCCTTCTGCAATTTCCTCACAATAGCAGATCCTACCATTCCTCTAGACCCGGCAACAAAAATTTTACTGTCCTTCTGCATGCTATTCAAAATAATTCAGAATCTTATGTCCACCCTGTTTCAGATATTCGTCTCTCTTGAATAGTTCAACATCTGACTTTACCATCTCCTTAACCAGAGATTTCAAATTGTACTGAGGCTTCCATTTAAGCTTTTTCTTAGCTTTGGCTGGGTTTCCAATTAATAACTCTACTTCAGTAGGCCGGAAGTACATTGGATCAACTGCCAAAACCTCTGTTCCCTTTTTCAACTGATATGCTTTGTTAGAGCATGATTTTACTTTCGCAACTTCTTTAACACCTTTGCCTTTGAACTCAAGCTCTATACCCACTTCTTTAAATGCAAGAATTACAAAATCTCTAACTGTAGTTG
The DNA here is from genome assembly GCF_000775915.1 of Sporocytophaga myxococcoides. Taxonomy (NCBI): domain Bacteria; kingdom Pseudomonadati; phylum Bacteroidota; class Cytophagia; order Cytophagales; family Cytophagaceae; genus Sporocytophaga; species Sporocytophaga myxococcoides. Next base: position 127,207 of record NZ_BBLT01000002.1, on the reverse strand, counting down.
TAATGCCCGTTGCAATTACAAAGTCTTCAGGTTTGGTTTGCTGAAGCATCAGCCACATTGCTTCCACATAATCTTTAGCATGTCCCCAATCTCTTTTCGCGTCAAGGTTACCAAGATACAATTTATCCTGAAGGCCAAGTGCAATACGCGCAACCCCTCTTGTGATTTTTCTTGTTACGAAAGTTTCACCCCTAAGCGGAGATTCGTGATTAAACAAAATTCCGTTTACCGCAAACATATTGTAAGCCTCTCTGTAATTTACAGTAATCCAGTAACCATACATTTTAGCTACTGCATATGGAGATCTTGGATAGAAAGGAGTTTTTTCACTTTGGGGCACTTCTTGCACCAAACCATAAAGCTCAGAAGTAGATGCCTGATAAATCTTGGTTTTCTCTGTCAACCCCAGCAAACGAACTGCTTCCAGTATCCTCAATGTTCCGAGCCCGTCAACATTTGCTGTATATTCAGGTGTTTCAAAACTAACCTTCACATGAGACATTGCACCAAGATTGTAAATCTCATCAGGTTGCACTTCCTGGATAATTCTGATAATGTTTGTTGAATCTGTCAAATCACCATAATGAAGCTTCATATTGACATTCTTTTCATGAGGATCCATGTAAAGGTGATCTATTCTGTCTGTATTAAAAAGAGATGTTCTTCTCTTTATTCCATGAACCTCATAACCTTTTTTAAGAAGAAGTTCTGCCAGATATGCACCATCCTGACCTGTAATTCCAGTAATTAAAGCTTTTTTCATTTTTTAAAAATATCGAAACTTTCAACCTTACGCTGAAAATCCCTCTCCTGTTTTAAAATATTTATTTTCTGGCTTTGACGATGTCAAAAGCTACTATTTAAATTAATGATCGTCAAAAATAGTAAATTAATTAATTATATCTGAAAATGTATTTTCGATACCAATATTGGAAGACTAGTAAATTCCAAACTTTATCCTGATCTATGGATTTTCCTCCAAATAGCTGCTCTTTAATGCCCTTGATGTATTCAGGAGAGAAAATTCCCTGCTCCTTAATAAATTCGTCTTCAAGAAGTTGTTCTTTAATCAATGGCCGTAATTCAAATTTAAACCATTTCATCATCGGGACATCAAACCCTTGTTTCGGTCTACGATACAATTCTTTAGGCAAAATGTCCTTAAAGGCATCCTGCAAAATTCTTTTTTGCATAGACTCGCCGATCTTAAAGGATGATGGCAAGCCGTTTACATATTCTACCAGACGATGATCAAGAAATGGAGTTCTGACTTCCAAACTATTGGCCATAGACATCATATCTGCTTTAAACAGCATATCATTTGGAAGTACAAAATTTATGTCAGACAATAGCACCTGATTAATATCTGGCTTTCCTTTGAAAAACCTCTGATAGTATTTATTTCTCTGTTCCAATTCCCCCTCATCAGCATTTGCCCAAAAGTTTTTGGTAAATATTTCGGACAATGTTTTGGCATTATTTAACGAACACCAAAGCAAATATCTATCTGCCTCTCTCAACTTTGCTCCCTCTGCAAGCTTGATTGCCTGACGAACCTTATTATAAAAAGGAGAGTTTCTGGAAGAGGGTAATTGCTTAAGCAACGGCAACAATGCGGTGGCAGCATTCATCAGAAAACCGCCCTGCCTTATCTTGTAATCTGCAAAATGTTTATTATAGCCGCCAAACACCTCATCTCCACCGTCTCCGGACAATGCTACTTTCATCTTCTTAGAAGTGCGTTTGCTCAAAATATAAAATGGAAGCACCGATGAGTCAGAGAATGGCTCATCTATATAGTCCAGCACATTATAGACCTCTTCAAGGAGGTCTTCATTGGTTAGTGTAAATACAGTATGGTTTGTCTGGAATTTATCTGCAACTAGTTTAGCATACTTTGTTTCATCAAAAAATGGTTCATCTTTAAATCCAATTGAAAAGGTATTCAGATATTTGTTATAATTGCTTGCCAATGCAACGATGACAGAAGAATCTATTCCTCCACTTAGAAAAGCTCCGAGAGGCACATCTGAAATCATTCTTTTCTCCACTGAATCGTCTAACATTTCAATAATCTTTCTCTTCGCCGTATCATAATTGTCGGTTATAGGAATTGATTTTTCAGTCAGGTCATAATATCTACAAACCTTTAAATCCCTCTTCTTTACATTAAGATAAGTGCCAGGCTCAAGTTTTCTAACCCCTTTTATGATAGAATGCGGCGCGGGAATAAAACCGAACTGCAGATATTGCAGCACAGCAGTATTATCTACATTTCTTTCAATATTATAAGCCAGTAAAGACTTTAACTCAGAAGCAAACAGGAACTTATCTTCATCTTCATAATAGTATAAAGGCTTTATTCCAAACCTGTCTCTTGCCAGCAATATTGAATTTTCTGCTGTATCAATCAGGGCAAATGAAAAAAAACCGATAAGTTTTTCCAGACATGCAGGCCCCTCAAAAATCAAAAGTTTCAGTAAAACTTCAGTATCGGAATTGGAATTAAATGAAACACCTTTATTAATAAGTCCAGCCCTCAACTCCTGATAGTTAAAAATCTCTCCATTATAAACCAGAATAAATCTGCCGGTTTCATCTTTCATCGGCTGATCGCCGCTTCTGCTAGTATCTATTATCGATAACCTTCTGTGACCTAATCCGAAATTGTCATCTATATAACTGCCTCTCCAGTCAGGGCCTCTGTTTTCGAGCTTGTTCATTGCCTTTACAAGGTTGATCATGTATAGGCTTCCAATCTGATTATAGGCAAATATTCCTGTTATTCCGCACATTTAAATTATTTCCTTTGACTTAAAAAATTTTATTCGGATTTAATATTCCATTAGGATCAAAAGCTGTTTTGATCTGTCTCATCAGCTCGAGCTGTTTTTCTCCAATGGCGATTTCAATATAAGGGCGCTGTACATAGCCAATGCCATGTTCACCGGAAATAGTGCCTCCCACTGCAACTGTATATCTGAATAATTCTTTAATACCTTCCTGAATATTTTCATTCCATTCTTTTTCACTAAGATTACCGCGTACAATATTTACATGAAGATTTCCATCACCTGCATGACCATAGCAGACAGACTTAAAATTATACTTAGTCGATATCCTTTTAATTTCCGTTATAAGTGCAGGAAGTTCAGCTCTCGGGACTACAGTATCTTCTTCTTTATAAATTGAATTTGACTTTACAGCATGCCCCACATTTCTTCTTATTTTCCATAGGTCTTCCTTTTGCTGAGCAGAATCTGCAAACAAAGGCTCATAAATATCAAATCCACTTACAGCCTCATAAACCTTTTCAGCATCACGGGAAAGAAGGTCAAGATCATTTCCATCTACTTCCACCAGAAGATGTGCTTCAACATCTTTTGGTAGATCTAAATCCAAATTAAGGTATCGGGCACTCCACTCAATGGCATCCCTTTCCATAAACTCAAGAGCAGAAGGCCTTACACCTGTATGTAATATGCTGTTGACTGCCTCACAGGCCTGTTCGGCAGACTTAAAAGGAATTAGCATTACAATATCTTTAGGAGGATGAGGAATAAGCCTGAAAACAACTTTAGTGATAATACCAAGAGTCCCTTCACTTCCAATCATCAGTTGTGTAAGGTTGTATCCGGTAGCATTTTTCAGGACATTGGCACCGGTCCAGATAATTTCACCTGTGGGCAATACGACCTCAAGATTAAGAACATAATCTCTGGTTACTCCATATTTCACTGCTTTGGGACCACCAGAAGATTCTGCAAGGTTTCCCCCAATGAAGCAGCTTCCTCTGCTTGATGGGTCTGGTGGATAAAAGAGACCTTTAGCAATTGCAGCTTCCTGGAATACCTGAGTTACTACACCTGTTTCCACTGTTGCCTGGAAATTTTTCTCATCTATAGAAATGATTTTATTAAGTCTTTCGGTAGAAAGTAGAATGCCTTTTTCAACAGGCAATGCCCCACCGCTCAGGCCTGTGCCAGCCCCTCTGGGTGTAACAGGAATTTTATGTTTATTGGCGAGTCTTATAATCAAGCTGATCTCCTGAGCATTTGCCGGCTTTACAACTACATGAGGAAGGAAAACTAGATCTTCTGTTTCATCTTGACCATATTTTTCCAATGACTCAGAATCTGTAAACACATACTCAGGACCGGTAATTTTTACCAACTCGTCAATAAAATTTTCCGTAAGCGTTTGCGTATTCATTGTAGCCCTTTATTTTAATCTATTAAATTTACAAAAACTTTGGTATGCATTTCTTCAAAGTTATCAAATCGATAGTTAAACCAATCTTATTCTCAACGATTTTTGCTGTTGCGATGGTTTCTTGTAAGCCATCAAAACATAATACATCCGGGAAAAATAGTCAATCGGAAACTAAGGTAATAAAGACAGGCAAGCCCAGTGAAGACAAAGCTCAACAGGTTATTAATTCAGCAAGGTCTTATCTTGGCACTCACTATAAATATGGAGGAACAACAAAGTCCGGCATTGATTGCTCAGGGCTTGTCTGCAATTCCTTCAAAACAATTGACATTACCCTGCCCAGAACTTCAACCGCTCAAAGTGAATATGGAAAATCTGTTAAAATAGGCGATGTAAGGGAAGGCGACCTATTATTCTTCAGCGATAATAAGGGTGGCAATAAAATAAACCATGTTGGTCTTGTTACTGAAGTAAAGAGCAATAGTGTAAAATTCATTCATTCAACAACTAAGATGGGGGTTATTGAAGATGACCTTTACTCCGATTATTATCATCCACGTTTTGTAAAAGCGATCAGGATAATAAACTAAAGTTTTCTTGTTTATTCTACCTTTTTAATATATTTGCAGCGCAAACGGGGGATTAGCTCAGCTGGCTAGAGCGCTTGCATGGCATGCAAGAGGCCACCGGTTCGAATCCGGTATTCTCCACAAAAAGCTCCTGAAGTTCAGGGGCTTTTATTTTTTTTACCCCCTAAAAAACTGGCAGTTTTTGCATTAAATTATACTATTTTTATAATTGCCGTTTTAGATTTCCTGGTTTCTACTTAAAAAAAAGTGACATTTTCAGCTTAATTTGAAATTAAAATTTCAGACGTTGTTACCTTTTTCCGTTTTTAAGCGTATAAAAAAAATATTATCTAAATTATTGTACGTTAATATTTTTATGAGATTATTTGTGAAAAATCCCATTACACCAATCTTACATAACTCATTTTCACCATGTTTTCTTACTTTAATTTCTATTATTTCATTTTCTAAAAATTACATTCTTCCTGGAACTTTCCTCTTCAACCTTAAAAATGTAACTTTTAAAGGTTTTTCTCTTTCCAGTCGATGTTTTTTTTAGTAGATTTGACCAGTTTAAGCGTGATAACATCCTTATCCCCTAGGAAAATCAAATGTCAAAGCTCAAGAATATTATAAAACAGCTTTCCCCCAAGGATTATAATTCTATTTATGATTCCTTGATCGAAAGTAATGCGGAAAAGTCGGCTTATCTCCTCAAATTTATGAGGGAAAAGCAATTATCTGACACAAAAATTATGGAGGAGTTGGATGTTAATACTAATGCATATTACACTTTACGCTCCAGACTTAATCAAAAAATTGAGGAGTATTTACTTCATCAAATGGAAAGTCCAAGGACTACTCTTTTGAAAAAAGTAGCCACGATCAATGAGATAGTCTTTACCAAAAAGAAAGCAATTGCGCTTGCGACATTAAGAAAACTCGAAAAAGAATTGCTCGATTATGACCTTTCAAACGAGTTGACGATCATTTATAAGACTCTGAAAAAACTTCAGATCAACAGTCCTGATCAATTTAACTATTCTCAGCTATATAACAGGCACGTTGCCTATATGCTTGCCGTTGACAAAGCGGAAGACCTGCTTGCTGAGTATTTTAAGAAACTGGGAATATATTTCCTCACTTATGACGAGACCGAGAAACTTGGGTTAACACTATTGAAAAAAGAGCTGGAGAATGTTTCCAATCTTTATCAGTCTCACCGTCTATATATATACATGTCCTGTCTCAATATCTACCATTGGTTATTTGTAGAAAAGAGCATAAATTCTGAAGGCCAGCAGGACCCTATTGAAGATATATTTGACAAGGTTCAGAATATCTTCGACTCGTATTACCTTGATCCGATTTATTATCATTTAAAGCTGGTTTTTGAATATCTGAAGCTTGAATATTACACCAATGTCGCAGTATATAGAAAAGCGGAAAAATATTATGAAGAGGTGAATGAGACGGCAGCCATCTTTATTTCAAATTACAACCTGTATACTTTTACCCCCCAGTTTCTTCTCACAAAACTGGAAAGACACATGCGACTTGAAAATGAGAATTTATTATACGAAGAAAATAAATCCATTTTCGAAGATTTTGATATCGACAAAAATAATGTTCCTCAGTACATCATTTATGTGCTTTACCGTGCTATTTCCTGTTACTATGGAGACAAATATGATGAGGCAGCGAAATATGTGAATAACATGCTGAATGATTTGAGTCTGAAAAAGTATCCATACACACAATTAGAAATAAAGCTGTTCCTTGCTTTACAATATTGTCTGATGAAAGATTATGATTTATTCAATCAGCTTGTAAATAGTATTCAGCGTCAGGTAAGATTATTAGGTAAAGGGAATTGCGTTCACATCCTGTTATTTACAAAAATACTAAAGACATCATTGAATGATGTAAAGAAGAGTAAGTCAGGAAAGATTCATGGATATATACAAAAAATTAAAGCCATCAATCCTCCGTATTTCTCGCCATTGAAATATCTGAAGCTGGATGAGGACTTTATAAACAGATTAACTTAAGAGAATCTAAAGTTTTTTTAGATTCTCCTGAGTTAGCGGTTTATTGATATATTTTAAAACATATTGATTTTTCTTAGCCTTATTCATATCCTGTGGATTCAGAGATGAAGTAAGCATGATCACTTTGCTGTGTGCTTTAATACTGTCGCTCAATTTTTCGAATTCATCCAGAAATTGAAATCCATCCATAAGAGGCATATCAATATCCAGAAAAATAATTTCAGGAAGGTAAAGATCCAGCGGGCCTTTTGCGAGCTTTTCAATATTTTTCAAAAACTCTATCGCGCTTTTTGCTCCCGAATGTACGAAAATGTGCTCACAGATATTTGCAGCTTCAATCATCTTCTGATTGATTAGATTATCGATTTCGTTGTCATCAACAAGCATTACAGCGTAATACTTCTTTCCATTGGAAGCCATAAAAAATCTTAACTTTTTAAATATCTCGCTAAATTAGAAACAAAATAGACACTTCAAAATAATAATTTTATTAAAATACTTATAAATCAAACTTTATCCCCTGAGCCAGAGGAAGTTTTGAGCTAAAATTGATAGTATTTGTTTGTCTTCGCATATAAACTTTCCACGCATCTGAACCAGACTCTCTTCCTCCACCTGTCTCCTTCTCTCCTCCAAATGCTCCGCCAATTTCTGCGCCGGAGGTCCCTATATTCACGTTGGCGATACCACAGTCAGAACCAAAATGTGAAAGAAATGTTTCAGTTTCTCTTATATCATTTGAAAATATTGATGAAGATAATCCCTGTTTAACATCATTCTGGATTTTTATTGCCTCTATTACCGGACCTGAATATTTAATCATATATAAAATCGGAGCAAAAGTTTCTTCCTGAACTGTAGAAAACTCGTTTTTTGCCTCTACCAATGCAGGATTTACATAAGTTCCTGTTTTGAATTCCCTGCTTTCAATTACGGTACCTCCCGTTATAAGTTTTCCCCCTTCCTTTACAACTCTTTTAAGAGCAGCAAGATAATTTTCTGTTGCAGCTTTATCAATCAGTGGTCCGACTAAAATACCTTGCTTAAACGGATTACCGATAGGCAGATCATTATAAATCTTCTTTAACCTTCTTTTTACAACATCATAGACATTTTCATGAACGATTATTCTTCTGGTTGTTGTGCATCTTTGGCCACATGTACCAACCGCTCCAAATACAATTGCTCTGATTGCCAGATCAAGATCTGCTTTTTCAGTAACAATGATGGCATTATTTCCACCTAGTTCCAGCAAAGATCGTCCAAGCCTTGCTCCAACCTTTTCTCCAACTTTTTTTCCCATTCTTGTCGAACCTGTAGCTGAAATAAGAGGAATCCTTGAATCTTCAGAGAGCCTTGCTCCAATCTCCGCTCCTCCAATAATATAGTTAAATACACCTTCAGGAACCTGATTTTCCTTAAGCACCTGCTTTATTATATTCTGACAAGCCACAGCTGTAAGAGGTGTCTTCTCAGATGGTTTCCATATACATACATCTCCGCAAACTGCTGCCAGCATGGCATTCCAGGACCATACAGCCACCGGAAAGTTAAATGCAGAAATAATTCCAACAAGTCCAAGCGGATGATACTGGTCATACATTCTGTGTTCCGGACGTTCTGAATGCATTGTAAATCCATGTAGCTGTCTTGACAAACCGACGGCTAGATCACAGATATCTATCATCTCCTGCACCTCTCCCCATCCTTCCTGCATTATTTTACCAGTTTCCCAGGTAACCAATTTGCCCAAAGCGTCTTTATGCTCTCTTAGTTTGTTTCCTATCTGCCTTACAATGTCTCCTCTTTTTGGAGCAGGCCATTGCCTCCATTCTTCAAATGCCTTTTGCGCTGTTACAATTACATGATCATAATCTTCATCATTTGCAAAATATACTTTGGATATTGAACCACCATCTACCGGGGAAAATATCTCTTTAATAGTCCTTTTACCTTTACCAGCATCAAGCTTTCCTGTACTAAAGGCCGGATTAATATTTTTTAAACCCAGTTCTGACAGGATACCTGCAAAGTCGATTTTTTCTGCTCCTTTTAAATTCAGTTTCATTAATGAAGAATTTTCGATTGACCAATATAAATGCTAATCTGTAAAAAATTGTTTTGATTTTAAAGTAAAACAAAAAAAGAAAGGCGCTTATTCGGCGCCTTTCAAATTTATTTATTAGCAACCCAAACTCTTACCACGCAACTGCGTAATATGCTTTTTGACCGTTCGGATAAATACCTCCAATAAGTGTACCTTCTGATTTATTGCTATCAAGATAGTGCATCAGGTCTTCGGCATTTTTAACCTTCTGTTTGTCTATAGAAGTAATGATGAAGCCTTCTTTAATACCTGCTTCTTTGAATTTACCAGGAAGCAGCTTAGTTACTTTTGCTCCTCCATCAATTCTTAACTTTTTCATTTCTTCTTTTGAAAGATCAATCAGGCTGGCTCCCACAGATTTTGTTGAAGCAGTGATATCTTCCTTCTTCACAAGCGCAGTATTTCCTTTGGTATTCATAAGTATAGCATCAACTTCTTGCTCTTTTCCATCACGTACATACTTTACTCTAATTTTATCTCCAGGGCGGAATCTTGCCACATTTTCCTGCAATGAAGCCGATGAATTTACAGGGATCTGGTTAACATGAGTAATAACATCTCCTTCTTTTAAACCAGCTTTATCAGCAGCGCTTGACTGATTTACAGAGGCGACATAAACTCCCGTAACACCTTTAAGCCCCTTCTCTTTGGCGAGAGTTGAATTAATCTCCATTATACTAACTCCAAGTAAGGCTCTTTGAACAGTTCCATATTCGGCAAGGTCCTTTATAACTTTCTTTACCAAAGCGACTGGCACTGCAAAAGAATAACCTGCATATGAACCGGTCGGAGATGCGATGGCAGTATTGATACCTATCAATTCACCTCTAAGATTAACAAGCGCACCTCCGCTATTTCCCGGATTTACAACAGCATCTGTCTGAATAAAGGACTCTATTGCCAGATTATCTTTACTCTTCAGAATATTGATATTTCTGGCTTTAGCACTTACGATACCAGCTGTAACAGTTGAAGTAAGATTAAACGGATTACCTACAGCTAAAACCCACTCACCGATTTTTACATTATCTGAATTACCATAAATTACAGTTGGCAGATCTTTTTCTTCTATTTTCACAAGAGCCAGATCTGTTGAAGGATCTGTTCCAATAAGTTTTCCTGTGAAGCTTCTTTTGTCATTGAGAACGACCTCTATGTTATCTGCATTTTCTACAACGTGATTGTTGGTAATGATATAGCCATCTGCAGAAATGATCACTCCTGAGCCGGATGCTTCCCGAGCTCCTCCATTTTGATAATTACCTTCTGGCATTGAAAATCCGTCTCCAAAAAACTCCTTCAACATCTGATCCATTGGTCCTCCCGGATATACTCTTGACTGTCCTTGACTCTTGGGTTCATAAGATGTCTTAATGTGAACTACTGCGGGCCTTGCAGCATCAGCAGCATGAATAAAGTTAAGACCTTCCGGCACTACTACTGAGGTTGTATCAGCAGTATAATTAGAAAGAACAGCCGGCGGTCTGTTTTGTACAGAATAAATATACTTTTCTCCGATCAGATATTTATATCCGAAAATAGATACGGCTCCCCCAAGCAAAGACGTGATAAGAGCCAAAATAATAATGTGTTTTGCTTTCATACTTAGTTTAGAAAATGAGAGTTATTTCACGTTAACGAAAAAATGCAACAAGTATTTTAACTAAAAAAATCCGGAGATTTAAAATTTTTCTCCGGATTTTGATCAAATTATTTCACTTCAATCACTGACTTCTTTTCAATTTTTTCAGCTTTTGGAATTGTAATGAATAAAATTCCATCTTTAAACTCTGCCTGAATATTTTCATGCGCAATTTCATCAGGCAAGACAAATGATCTGTGAAATTGCCCATAGGCAGTTCCCAAAGCATGTACTTTTTTGCCTTGCTCTTTAAATTCAGCTTTTCTCTCTCCACTAACCGTTAATCTTTTATCATGAAAATCAACTTTGATTTCTTCTTTTTTTAGTCCTGGTAATGCCAGCTGAATCTGAAATTCTTTATCAGCTTCTAATATATCAGCTTTGGGAGAAAAATATTTTGCCTGATTACTTTGCACTGCTGATGCTTCATTAAAAAAGCTATCGATAAAATCGGAAAATGATTTTGGAGTGAAATCTTTTTCTCTGTTTTCTTTTACTAATAGTGTCATAATTTTTTCCATTTTTGATTTAATTGACAATAAGAAAAAAATATGCCACTCATTTTTTCCTAAAAAAATCAATGCCAAATTGTCCATTTCGACTATCTTCTCTTATTACAGATAAGACAAAATGACACAACTGTATTTTTTTAATTTTCAACATCCAAAAATATATACTCATTATTAAGAAGTTAAAAAATATTTAAAAAAATATTTCAACAGGTATTGCATAATTAAATCCAATCGGCTAATATTGCACTCCGTTAGCGAATAACATTCCTCCTTAGCTCAGCTGGTTAGAGCATCTGACTGTTAATCAGAGGGTCGCTGGTTCAAGTCCAGCAGGGGGAGCAAAAGGCCTTCAGAAATTCTGAAGGCCTTTTTATTATTCAATTCTAATAAAGAATTGAATAATAAAAATTATTAGGGTATTTTGATACATTTTCTCGAAAACTGCATCCTTTAGCAATAATATTCCTCCTTAGCTCAGCTGGTTAGAGCATCTGACTGTTAATCAGAGGGTCGCTGGTTCAAGTCCAGCAGGGGGAGCAAAAGCCTTCAGAAATTCTGAGGGCTTTTTCATTTTTATCCCTGCCGATATTGATTCTGACAAATTAGTTTACTACCACCCTAGAATAGGGTTTGATAAGTTTAACCTGTAATACTTATTACAAACAGATCCTAAAAATTGATCTAACAGCGCTTCGTCTTCCCTTCTTTTAATCCTTAAGAATTATGATTTGATCTTCCTGCGGAATAAACTTAAAGACGGCTCAGCCTAAAAAATCCTGACCCTAATATTTTTCAATAACCAATCTATATTATAAGGGTTAATCCTCGAAATATTGGTTTCAAATGAAAAAGTGAGGTAAGAAGCTCTATGGTATATAAAGAATCAAAAGAAGAGTTTGTCCGAAGGTTGAAAACTAATTCTCTTAATGGATTAACTCAACAAGAAGCTAAAAATAGATTAGACCTCCATGGATATAATGAATTTGAAGGTCAAAAGAAAGAAACTCTTCTTCAGAAATCCCTCCACCATTTAACCGAAATTACTTCTATCATTTTAATGATAGCTGCTTCTATTTCAGGATATGTCGCTATCACCCAGGGAACGGGTTGGGCTAAAGTAATCGTAATTCTTTCTATAGTTTTCATTAATGTTATTGTAGCAGTATACCAGGAAAGTAAATCAGAGGCAGCATTAGAAGCATTAAAACGGCTTAATACCAACACTACAACGGTCATCAGAGATGGAAAGAAATCCAGGATTAATGCAAACGAACTGGTACCGGGAGACATTGTTGAATTTAACACCGGTGATATCATTACTGCAGATTGTCAACTACTGGAAACTAATTCCCTTCAAATTGATGAAGCTTCCCTGACAGGAGAATCTGAACCCATCCTGAAAAATGAGCATTTTCACTCGAAAAATGATTCACCAATTGGTGACAGATTTGATTGGGTTTTCTCCGGGACTCTCGTTACCAATGGTAGAGGAAGGGCAGTAGTAGTCAAAACTGCAATGAATACGGAAATGGGTAAGATTGCCAAGCTTCTGAATCAAACTGAAAAACTGAAAACCCCTCTCCAAATCAAATTAACACAATTATCAAAGAGATTATCTCTCATTGCTTTAATAGCTGCAATAGCAATATTCCTAATTGGTAAATTCATTCATCACCAGTCTACCCTGGACATGCTGTTAATTGGTATCTCCTTAGGCGTGGCAGCAGTGCCGGAAACGCTTCCAATTATTGTTACCATGATTCTCTCCCGTGGCGTGTTCAATATGGTTAAAAAGAATACTATCATCAGAAAAATTCCTGCCATTGAAACTATCGGAAATACTTCTGTCATCTGTTCAGATAAAACCGGAACGCTGACGCAAAACAAAATGAAGATTCAACAGATCTGGATAGAATCAAGTGAACCTACCCAATCAACAAAAGAATTTTCCAAAGCAGAAATGAAGACTTTAGTGTTACTAACAGTTTGTTCAAATGCGACAATAGAAGTAGATGAAGAGGGGAATGAAAAAGTAATTGGCGACCCGACTGAATTAGCCATTATAAGATTATTACATAAAAAAGGGTTAACGAGAGTAGATGCTGAGCGGGAATTTCCAAGAGTTGAAGAATTGCCATTTAATTCTAAAAGAAAATTAATGACTACTGTACACCTTGTCGAGGACGGATATTTAGTAGTAACAAAAGGTGCTTTCGACAGGATTCCAGTCATCTGGAAAAATGAAGAACAAAGAATAAAAGCTCAAAAAATCCATGATGAATTCGGATCAAAAGCTTTAAGAGTAATTGCTATCGCTGCGAAAAGATTGGCTCAGTATCCTGAAGAAATTGACGAAAAAACTTTGGAAGCTAATTTAGAATTCCTCGGTTTAATCGGAATGATTGATCCTCCGAGGTACGAATCGAAAGAAGCAGTTAAACAAGCGAAAGAAGCTGGTATTAGGACTGTTATGATAACTGGTGATCACAAGTCAACTGCTCAGGCCATTGCAAAAGAGATAGGAATTTTAGGAAATACAGATTCAGAATTAGTAGTCACTGGTCAGGAACTAACGGAAATGAGTGACGATGAATTGAAAGAAAAGATTAAGTCTATTTCAGTCTATGCCAGAGTATCTCCTCAGGATAAGATCAGAATTGTACAGGCCTGGCAATCAAAAGGTGAAGTAGTAGCGATGACTGGAGACGGTGTCAATGATGCACCGGCTCTGAAAGCTGCAGACGCAGGTGTTGCCATGGGTATAACAGGAACTGAAGTTTCGAAAAATGCTTCTGATATGATTATTACAGATGACAATTTTGCGACTATAGTTAGCGCTATCAAAGAAGGCCGTACTTCCTTTGATAATATCAGGAAAACCATTTATTTCTTATTGTCTGTAAATTTTGCTCAAATCTTTATAATGCTGGCTGGAGTAACATTAGGTTGGGGCGCACCGTTGACTGCAGTCCAAATTCTGATGGTTAACGTAATCGCAGATGGCATTCCAGGATTCTTTCTTTCTTTTGAAAAATCAGAAAGAGGTGTTATGAAACGACTACCGTTAAGAAAAGATTCTGGAGTATTCGAAAATGGATTGGGATTTAAAATTTTCCAACGTTCTTTAAATTTTGTTATCATTGTTCTCTTGGCATTCTTTTTAGGGGCTAATGCTCCTGAAATCGGTTCCAAAGAATTGGGAGTCTCAATGGCTTTCATTGTAATGTCCCTATCATCTGCTTTGAATATCTTTAATATCAGAAGTAAGGATTCAATATTCTTAACCGGTTTATTAGAAAACAGGAAGTTATTTCTGGGAACATTAACTTCCGTCTTTCTTACCGTTTTGATTATGTTTATTCCGATATTAAGACAAACCTTTGAAGTAATTCCTTTGAATGGCCATCAATGGTTCATTGTTGTAATTCTTGCAATAAGCCCGATCATAGTAAATGAAATCCAGAAATTAATAACTTCCAAGAATAAGATGGTATAGAATCTTAATATTTGAAATTTACATTAAAAGTTATATGTAATTGACTATCAAAACAATTCAGAGAGGTGGCATAAATTTATATTTTTAATTTATTTGTAAAAACGGAGAACCTAAAATCATGTGAGAAAGAATAAGTTTTTCCAACATTGCTTTTATATCTTCTCTAATTCTTATAAACATCTGTCTGACATTCTTTATCGGATTTATATTTCGTTTGTAATAATAAGTAAAGCAAAAAAGGAGACACTGAATTGATTTTCTTTTTGCACTTTCTATTTTTCTTTTCTCCTTACAATATTTTCAAATCTTATTAATATTCAGCATGTTTTAATATATTTACCTTTAAAGGAATCATTCCGAGGCAGGGTCTTTTTAATAATTTTTTAAGAATCATTTAGCAACAGCTTGCGTATAGGACTTTAAATTAAGCTTTAGAATGGAGGAGATAAAAATCAATATTACTTTAGTTGAGGACAACGAACTATATGCATTATTCCTTGAACATAAGATAAAAGACCTTCTTAATTGTAATTTCAAAATATACAATAATTCGGAAGAACTCATTAATAATCTGGAGTTTGAAAAAAACACTGATATTTTTATTCTAGATTATAACCTTCCAGGCTTAAAGGGATTGGACACCTTGAGGATTTTAAGAGACCGATTACCTGATGCCGAAATAATAATTCTTTCTAATCAGTCCGATATTCAGGTTGCAATAGATCTGATAAAATCCGGTGCATTTGATTATGTCATCAAAAACAATGATTCCGTTGAGCGTATTTTAAATGCTATCAGCAAAGCTCAGGAATTTCGTTTTCTCCGTTCAGAAAACATTACCCTAAAACTTAAAATTAACAAGTATAAAAGCGTAAGCACAATTGTCGCAATAATCTTCATTATTTTTTTTACAATAATCCTTTTCCTGAGGTAAAGTTATGACTACTTCAAGCGAATATCTGTTTCAGGAACAGCCTATTTCCATTTTATTTACTGAGGATAATGAGTTGAATCAATTCCTTATATCCAAATTGCTATCTACGTATAAGGATAAAGTTGAATTTGCAGAATCCGGTTATGAAGCAATAGAAAAAATAAGGAAGAATCACTACGATATTGTTTTCATGGATATCAATCTTCCAAAACTCAACGGGATTAAAGCCACTCAAATGATCAGAAACGATATTAATCTTTCTGGCGACCAGTTACCAATTATTGCTATGACTGCTGCTGAAAACAGCAACATGAAGGCATTTCTGGATGCCGGAATGAATGGTTATATCAGCAAACCATTTGAAGTAAGAGAACTGAAAGAAATTCTTGCAAAACACCTTGGAAAGGATATCAAAGCCACTACAATCAGCGAACAAGTGATTGTCCCCTTTACATTCGGAAATATCACCAACAAAGATGTTTTGGCAAAGATGATTTCCTTATTCAAGAAACACAAGAAAGAGTTTTTTGAACAAGTGACTTTCCATATTGGAGAGTCAAATTATGAAGCAATTTCCAATACAGCGCATAAAATGAAATCGACTGCTGATGTAATTGGAATTCCAGAATTAAAAGAAGCTCTGAATAAGCTGGAAAATTACGCAAAGGCTCATGAAAAAGAGGAAATGGAAAAAGCCTATAAAAAAGCTCAAGAGCTTTTCATAGTTTCAGAAAAAGCTCTTGAGCATTACAATTAATTCTATTTATGCTTGTTTCTTTTTAGGAGGCATCGTCCCAAAAACATAATCCCACAAAGGTGAAGACACCCCAAACACTGTAGAATTATCTTTATAATGATGTATGGCATGATTCACCCAAAGTTCTTTAAAAATATTCTTTGGAGGAGCATAAGCATGCACTATATAATGAACAAATAAATAAGAAGCATATCCCATAAGCAACCCTGGTAAGAATCCAAATACTTTGGTATTCATTAATGAATAGAAAATTACAAAGAAAATGACTGCAAGCGTAATGCTCAGTAAGGGAGGCATTGCCAGCCTGTCTTTATCCTTAGGAAATTCATGATGCACACCATGCATGTTGTACTGGATCTTTTTCTTGAAATTACTTGTAGGCTCCATGTGAAATACAAACCGATGAACGAGATATTCAATCAGAGTAAAAAACAGAAATCCTCCCAGAAACAGCAGCGGGATCAGATACCCAGGGAGAGTGGTATACCTAAATGCGTAATATAATAAAACAGCTGATATCACAACAAAAATCGAAATCGGTATTGATATATGTGTTCTGCTGAGTCTTTCTAATATCGGATTGTCGAATAATTGCTTAGTACCACTATTCTTCGGCTTATTTGTAGTAAATCCTTTATCTTCCATATCTCTAATCTTTATTTACTAAAAACAAATTGATTTTATTTCGCTATACTTTTTAAAATTACACTTTTAAGGTTTCCCGAACATTTGTAAGAATTCTCTGGTAAAAACTTTCATATAAAGGCAAAATATTTACCACATCAAATTCTTTAGCTCTTTCCAGAGCGTTTTGTCTGAATGTCTGATGATTCTCCGGATTTAAAATTATCATGGCCTTCTCCACCATATCGTCTATATCACCTACCTTAGACATAAATCCTGTTTTTCCATTGATATTCAATTCAGGGATACCTCCGGTTTCAGAGCTTAGTACCGGCACTTCACATGCCATTGCTTCAAGAGCTGCAAGGCCGAAACTTTCTTTTTCTGAAGGCATAATGAATAAATCAGCGACAGAAAGTACTTCTTCGACAGCATCCAGCTTTCCAAGAAATCTTATATCAGAACATGTCTTTAACTCCCTGCAAAGGTTTTCTATCTTAATTCTTTCAGGACCATCTCCTACCAGGAGGAGTTTTACCGGAATCAATTTACGCAATTTGTCAAAGACCCTCACTACATCATCAACTCTTTTAACTGCTCTAAAGTTAGAAGTATGTACAAGAAGCTGCTCTCCATGCGGACAAATAGCCAGCTTGAAGTGCTCTTTTTTCTGTTTCTTAAATCTGTTAAGGTCAATGAAGTTAGGAATTACTTCAATGTCTTTGGTAACTTCAAAATGTTTGTAAGTATCTTTTTTCAGATCTGCACTTACTGCTGTAACCCCATCAGACTCATTTATACTGAAAGTTACAACAGGTTCATAAGATGCATCTTTGCCTACTAATGTGATATCTGTACCATGAAGAGTAGTTACTACCGGAATAATTATTCCTTTTGTCTTCAATATCTGCTTGGCCATATATGCAGCAGAAGCGTGTGGTATTGCATAATGTACATGAAGTAAGTCAAGCTTCTCGTGCAAAACAACATCAACCATCTTGCTGGCAAGTGCAAGCTCATAAGGAGGATATTGAAACAGAGGGTAAGAAGAAATTGCTACTTCATGGTAGAAAAGGTTTTCATTAAAAAAATCCAGCCTTAAAGGTTGCGTATAAGTAATAAAATGAATCTGATGACCTTCCTTTGCGAGAGCAATACCAAGCTCTGTCGCAACGACACCACTACCTCCAAAAGTGGGATAACAAACTATTCCAATCTTCATAATCCGGTCCTATTTAGACTTATTTACAAGTTCAAAGTTAAAACAACAATGCGACCGGACAAATATAAGCTTACTTGAGCGTTATTCTTTTATCTGTATTATAATTTAATATTGCTTTATACAATACATCCTGAATCTTAGTCCTTACGCCTCCTTTAATCAGCTTTTGATTTCCGGCATCCGGATAAACTCTGTTTGAAAGGAAAACATAAACTAACTCCTGATCAGGATCTGCCCATACAGCTGTTCCCGTAAAACCAGTATGTCCAAAGGTGTTTGGAGAGGCATAATCTGAAGTTGGCCCGTTTCCGTCCGGTTCTGGTTTATCCCATCCCAAACCTCTTCTGTTGCCTTCAAACTGTTTCTCTGCAAATAAAGGAACTGTCTTCGGCAGAAAATATCTGGTCCCTCCATAAAGTCCCCTTTGTAGATTCATCTGCATAAGCACTGCCAGATCATTTGCATTGCTGAACATGCCCGCATGGCCGCCCACGCCACCAAGTAATGCTGCTCCCTGGTCATGCACTGTTCCCCGTATCAGTGCTTTTCTGAAATACTTGTCATCTTCTGTTGGAGCAATCTGATTTAGAGGAAATTTCCCTAATGGGCAATAAGTCAGGGTGTTCAGGCCAAGAGGATCAAAGAAATTCTGCCTGAGGAATTCATCAAGGGACTGGTCTAAAACCTTTTCGGCGACACGCTTCATGATATAAAACCCAAGGTCACTATATACATAAGCATTCTTATCAGACCGTTTTTCCACCTTACCTTTCTTATTTTTTTTCAGAATAGGTTTAGGTAGCAGATCAGATTCAATAGTCCATTTCCATAAAGAATCTTCGATGGTATTGATACAATACAATCCCGGTATTACCATTCTGCAGAAAGTATCATTTTTCTCAGGACTGTAGTAGCATTTATTAAAACCAGAAGTATCTAATGTACGCTTCCAGTGTGGAAGGAACGGGATTAACCCTGCCTGGTGTGTGAGAATATCCTTGATTACCAGATCTTCTTTATTGGTATTTTTTAGTTCAGGAAGGTAAAACGAAGCCTTTTTATCAAGGTCAATCAAATCTCTTTCCTGCAGAAACATTACTGCCTGGAGGGTTCCGGCTACCTTTGAGACTGAGGCAACATCATAAAGAGTATTATTTGTCACCTGCTCTTTTTTATCATAAGTAAGAGTCCCATAAGCCTTTTCAAAAACTACCGTTCCGTTTTTCACTGCAAGAACCTGGCAACCAGGAGTTGCTTTATCTGCAATTGCTTTTAAAGCAATTGAATCTATTTGTTTTAATGTCGCCCCATCCATGCCAGCATTTTCAGGATAGGCGTAACGAAGTCTCTTGACAAATGGATTGGTATCATATCCTGAATTAATCGCTATCTCGTGGCCTATAGAGACCGGAGTACGCCCTGTCGCCTGTATTCCTCCGAAAATAACTTGGGGTACAACCTTATAAGTCACTTCGTTATCTTCATAAGCACATAGAAGATTAGGGCTTGTAGAAAAGAATTTCAGACTATAAGGATTGCCAAAAACACAAACAATAGTTTTAGTAGTAGCCTGCAGCTTTTTAATAAATTTTCTGGAATTTTCACTTATACCATAATCCTTATTATTAAAGATATTTGTATTCTGAACGCCGATAATTACTACCTCAAATTTCTTTAATTCATTTAGAACCGCATCATATACGGCCTCATCAGAATTTTTATTTGCAACAGCAAAATGAGCTACATTGGCATATTTGCTCAGCATTTCCTGAAAAGTATTTCCCTTCTCTCTGCCAATTGAAACTGAAGCTATCGAAGTAGTATCGGGATATTTTAGTGGTATAAGCTGATCATCATTAAAAACAACTGTCATTGCTTTTTCATACAACTCCTGCTGAACGGCCTTAGCTGCAGTGTTGTTGAGATCTTCATAAAGGTTTTTTAATGCAACAGGTGCAATATGATCCAGGCCTGCCCAGTATTTTGCTCTTAATATCTTTCTTACTTTTTGATCTACATCCTCTTGAGAGAGCTGCTTGTTTTCAATTGCTTTTTCAATTTTGCCAATTGCGACAGGAACATTTTCGGGAAACAACAAGACATCATTACCCGAAAGCAGAGCATATAAATCAACTTCCCCAGGCTTATAAAAACTGCTAACCCCTTTCATATTCAGGGCATCAGTAAAAATAAGACCTTTAAAACCAAGATCATTTTTAAGTATGTCAGTTACAACATGAGGAGAGAGTGTTGTAGCCCTGTTCGGAGTATTGTCCAATGCAGGTACATGAATATGGCCCACAAGAACTCCCATTACACTGTCTTTAATGAGCTGACGGAAAGGATACATTTCAACATCCGTCAACCTTTGAATACCGTGATTAATAACTGGTAAAGTATGGTGAGAGTCCGTCTCTGTGTCTCCATGCCCTGGAAAATGTTTAGCTGTAGTCAGCACAAAATTATCCTGCATCCCTTTCATATAAGCGATGCCTTTATTGGCAACATTTACTTTATCTTCCCCGAAAGAGCGCATCCCAATGACCGGATTATTAGGATTGCTGTTAACGTCCACACATGGGGCAAAATTAACATGCACCCCAAGTCTTCTGCATTGGCGGGCAACTTCCTTACCCATTTTGTAAATGTATTTGTCATCAGCAATTGCTCCAAGTGTCATCTGCTTGGGAAAACTGATAACACTATCCAGTCGCATGCCCAATCCCCACTCTGCATCCATGGCAATAAATAAAGGAACCCTGGAAAGAGCCTGAAATCTGTTTGTGAGAATTGCCTGGCGAACGGGACCTCCCTGAAAAAAAATCAGGCCTCCGATACCATATTTTGTGATGAGCTCTTCAATTTCCTTAACGTGTTTTTCCCCTTTATTAGAATAGGCTGCCACCATAAATAAGTGACCAATCCTCTGCTGTGGAGACATTGAGTTCATGATGCTATCTACCCATGCATCCTGATTCATTAGCCTTTTTGGTGTCTTTTTTGGATTATTCCACGAAAGAAAAAGAGCTCCACAAAGGATAAGAAACGAAACCAATAAATACCTGCTATACATCAACAACTCGGAATTAAAAGAGAAAACTTTACAGATACAACAAACGGACCAGTATTTTATGTTTTAAATAACTAAGTAAAATATTTATTGTAAGGGTAATATTCTCTTCAAATATAAATCAATTAATGTTTGCGGGAAATGAATTTCAAATCAATGTTTAAGAATTTGTTATACTTTTTTAAGAAAGGATAAATGAATAACTTTTTTAATTTAAAATTATTATAAGAAAAAACGGGTTATTTTTGTCTCCAGAATAAAACCAAATGCCAGATATAATTCGTCTCCTACCAGATGCCTTAGCCAATCAGATTGCTGCAGGTGAAGTTGTTCAAAGACCAGCTTCTGTGGTAAAAGAGCTTCTGGAAAATTCCATAGATGCGGGAAGCAATAAAATTCAACTAATAATAAAAGATGCAGGGAAAGCACTTATTCAGGTGGTTGACAATGGGAAAGGTATGTCTGACACTGATGCAAGACTTAGCTTTGAAAGACATGCAACATCCAAAATAAGTTCTACAGAAGACCTTTTTGCAATAAGAACTTTCGGGTTCCGGGGAGAAGCGCTGGCTTCCATTGCCGCAGTTGCTCAAGTCGAAATGAAAACCAGAAGGGCCGATGATGAAGTAGGAACCCTGATCAGAATAGAAGGCTCGGAAATAAAAGCTCAGGAACCTGTAAATACACCTGTAGGCACTAGTTTTAGTGTTAAAAACCTGTTCTTCAATGTCCCTGCAAGAAGAAACTTCCTGAAATCTAACCCTGTGGAAATGCGCCATATTCTGGATGAGTTTCACAGAGCTGCTCTGGCTTATCCTTCAATCGGCTTTACACTGTTTCAGAATGATATGGAAATATTCAACATGCCTTCAGAAAAACTGAGCAGAAGAATAATTTCCCTTTTTGGTCAAAATTACAAGGAACAACTTATTACTTGTCAGGAAGAAACGGACCAATTGAAAATCCATGGCTATATCGGAAAGCCTGAGAATGCCAAAAGAACAAGAGGCGATCAGTATTTCTTTGTAAATAACAGATTTATCAAAAATAATTACCTCCATCATGCTGTAGTTCATGCTTTTGACAATCTCCTTCCGGATGACAGTTTCCCTTTTTATGTGCTTTTTATAGAAATCGATCCTAAACACATAGATGTCAACGTTCATCCTACCAAAACCGAAATTAAATTTGATGATGAAAAAACCATTTATGCCATCATCAGAGCTGCTGTAAAAAAGGCACTTGCGACACACAACATTGCTCCTTCCCTTGATTTCGAACAGGATATCAATTTTTCACTTGGTCAAAATCCTTCAAGTTATCAAAATTTTCCGCCAAGGAGAGAACATGAAATAGAGAGAGGAAACGAAGCATTCAAACAGGGATTGCGATTCCCCTCTTCAACCAATCCATTGGAGGAAAAAAATAAAGATAACTGGGAACAGCTTTACAAATCTTTCGAAAACGAAGAAAAGCCAAAGACTTTTGAAACAATCAGACTGGGAAGTGCGGTAAATACCAAACCGGAAGAAAAGGATGTTTCATTAAATAAAGATCTCTTGTATAACGAAAACCAAAGCACATTTCAGCTTCACCAGAAATATATTGTTACTCAGGTTAAATCAGGAATGCTGATAGTAGACCAGCAGGCAGCACATGAAAGAATTCTCTATGAGAAATACCTGAATATGCTTCAGAATAAATTCGGAGCCTCTCAACAATTTCTTTTTCCTTTGAAAATTGAACTTTCCCACTCAGATTTTGCTCTGATTATGGAGATGGAAGAAGAAATCAAATCTCTGGGATTTGTCTTTAATGTATTCGGGAATACCACGATTGTTGTAAATGGAATCCCTGCGGATATTACCGGAGGAAATGAAAAGGATCTTTTTGAAGGCCTTATCGAGCAATTTAAAAACAATAGAGACGAATTAAGTATTGATAGGAAAGAAAACCTGGCAAGGGCCCTTGCGAAAAGAGCTTCATTGAAGCCGGGCACAAGACTTACCTTGCTGGAAATGAACACCCTGATAGATCAGTTATTTGCCTGTAAAAGTCCGAATTACGCGCCAAATGGAAACCATACAATCGTAATTCTTGACATGAACAGAATAGAAAAGTTTTTTACAAAAACCCAATTTTAATCAGTCATGCAAATGTCCCTTACTCCCATGGTAAAAAATCTCCTGATCCTAAATATCGGGGTGTTTCTTATTATGGTGTTTACCAAAGTTGATCTTATTGATATATTTGGCCTTCGATACCTTGAAGCTACTGATTTTAGACCTTACCAGCTCTTTACTCATATGTTTATTCATTCAGGATGGGGTCATCTTTTTTCTAATATGTTCGGACTCTTTATGTTTGGACCACTTTTGGAGAAAATGTGGGGTTCAAAAAGATTTCTAGCTTTTTACATGATTTGTGGACTTGGAGCTGCTCTTATTTATTCAGGAGTTGAATATTTTGAAATGGAAAAATTAAACCGTTTAAAACTTTCATTTATTTCTTCTCCATCTCCAGAATCTTATATAAAATTCTCGAGAGATGCTTTGGGAAATGATGACTTAAGCTATCCTCAGCTACTAAATTTATTCGAAAAAAATCCAGACAATAAAGAGATTATAGATTTAGCGAAAAACAGAGTAATTTCAGTTTATAATAAAATATCAAATATTCCTAGTGTAGGTGCATCTGGGGCATTATTCGGAATATTATTAGCATTTGGAATGCTTTTTCCTAATACAGAATTAATGATGCTTTTTATACCCATACCAATAAAAGCTAAATATTTTGTTGCAATGTATGGCATATTTGAACTTTATTCGGGGGTTCAAAGAAATCCAGGCGATCATGTTGGTCACTTTGCTCATTTAGGCGGAATGTTATTCGCATTCCTGATTGTTAAATACTGGGAAAGAGAAAGAAATCGTTTTTATTAAAATGAATCTTTTAGAAGACTTAAAATATCAGTTTCGGCAAAAGGAAAATGGTCTGACAAAGATCATTCTGATCAATGTCATTGTTTATATAACAGGCACCATTTTGTGGGTATTCTCAAAAGGATTTGGGGATATGAGACTTTTCGACCTCATCTACATTAATCAACATCTCCCGGCTCATTTCAGTGATTTTCTTCAAAGGCCCTGGTCATTAGCAACTTACTTCTTTAGCCATACAGTACCTAATCCTTTTCATATTTTAGGTAATATGTTAGGTCTTTACTGGTTTGGTAGACTGGTCTCTGAATATCTTGGCAATAGAAGGCTGATTAGTTTGTATATCCTTGGTGGACTTGCAGGTGCTGCTATATATTTGCTGCTATATAATTTTATTCCTTATTTTATGCACCGAGCCCCATTATATGGCATGATCGGAGCTTCTGCAAGTGTATATGCAGTAATAGTTGCAGCAGCCACTCTCCTCCCAGATTATTACTTTCATTTGGTATTTATTGGGCCTGTCAGAATCAAATACATTGCAGCATTCTTTATTTTCGTTTCTTTTATTGGCTCTGTCGGCATGAATGCTGGAGGAAATTTAGCTCATTTAGGAGGAGCCCTATTAGGCTATATTTTCATCAAGCAACTTAAAAAAGGTATAGATCTGGGAAAACCGGTAAGCGCTGTCAGTGAGTTTTTCAATAAACTATTTACCAGAAGAAAAATTAAAGTAAGCTATAGAAACAGTGAAAAAAGCTTCAATAATGAAGATAAAGAACCGGATCAGAAAGAAATAGATGCCATCCTGGATAAAATTTCAAAATCCGGGTATTCCAGTCTTACAAAGCGAGAAAAGGAAAGACTTTTCAGAGCAAGCAGTAAAAAATAACATTAATATCTTAACAGTTTCAGCCCAATATTTTTTATGCAAATGGTGGATTTTAAAAACTTATCAGTAACAGAGAAAGACGGAATACTTCATATAACGATCAGTCGGGTGGAGAAAATGAATGCGTTGAACCACAAAACCCTGGAAGAACTGAAAGTTGCTATTCAGAAAGCTTACGATGAAGACAGCATTAAAGGCGTAATCCTTACAGGTGCAGGAGAAAAGGCTTTTGTGGCTGGAGCTGATATCAAGGAGATATCAGAAGTACCGGAAGTTAACGCCAGAAAATTTTCCGAATATGGTCAGGAAATTTTTGACGCTTTTGAAAAATGCCCTAAACCCGTTATTGCTGCCGTTAATGGATTCGCCCTTGGCGGAGGTTGCGAGCTGGCAATGGCTTGTCATATCCGAATTGCATCCGACAGCGCCAAATTCGGTCTTCCGGAAGTTACGCTTGGTATTCTTCCTGGCTATGGAGGCACACAGCGACTTCCTCAATTAGTAGGAAAAGGCAAAGCATTTGAATTGATTATGACAGGTGACATGATTTCAGCTCAAGATGCACTTGCTATCGGGTTAGTGAATCACGTTACCGACAAAGATCAGCTTATACCAAAATGCCTTGAGATTCTGAAGAAAATCTCAACCAAAGCTCCGATTGCCATTGCCCAGGTTGTAGAATGCATCAATGCTGCTTATTCAAAAGAAGAAGACGGATATCAGACAGAAGCTAATTCATTTGGGATCTGCTGCAAATCGGAAGATTTTCATGAAGGCACTTCTGCATTTCTTGATAAAAGAAAACCTGAATTTAAGGGGAAATAATGTTCTCTGAATTATCTAATCCAGCAATTCTTTTTAATACATTATTATAATGAGGGTTTTAAAACCCTTTTTTAATTTATGTCACTTCTCAAAAAATTAGCGGGGCAGACAGCCCTTTATGGACTAAGCAGTATTCTTGGAAGGGCAATCAATTTTTTGCTCGTCCCTTTTTATACCGCGGTTTTGGCACCTGTTCAGTTTGGAACCATAACAGAGCTTTATGCCTATGTAGCTTTCTTCAACATACTTTATTTATATGGTATGGAAACTGCATATTTTCGATTTGCAACTAAAGAAAATCTCAGTGAAGAAACTGTTTTTAATCAGTCCGAGACTTCATTAATCTTCTCAAGTCTCCTGCTGAGTGGTGCAATTCTTCTTCTTTCACCAGTTATTGCAAATGGACTTGATTATCACGGGCATTCCTCTTACTTCATCCTTCTCGGAACTATACTCGCTATAGACTCTATGTTGGCAATTCCGTTCGCCAGATTAAGACTGCAAAACAAAGCGGGAGTATTTGCAACAGCCAAATTGTTTAACATACTGGTAAATGTTGGCTTTAACATATTTTTTCTTGTTTTCTGTAAAAAAATAGCTGCTGGAGAACAGTTTCCATCTTTGAAACCATTGGCTCAATCTATTTATTCTGAAGAGTATATTGTAGAATATATCCTGATTTCAAATCTTATAGCCAGTTTTCTTACTATCTTCTTTTTACTAAAAACGTTTAAAGGCTTTAAAATAGATTTTAATTGGGAAAGGCTTAAACCCATGCTTATATATTCTATCCCGATGTTATTCATAGGACTAGCTGGAATGGTTGATGAAATGTTAAGCAGGATCATATTAAAATATGTTTTACCTGAAGGCTTTTATCCGAATAGAACCAATCTTGAAGCTCTGGGAATTTTTGGCGCTTGTTACAGGCTTTCTATGTTTATGACCCTGGCAGTGCAATCATTTCGATATGCTTCAGACCCCTTCTTTTTTTCCCAGGCCAAAGATAAAAATGCTCCTGAACTCTTTGCGACTGTTATGAAATGGTTTGTAATAGCATGCTCATTCCTTTATGTTGTTGTCAGCTGTAATCTTTCTCTTTTTGAAAAAATATTGAGAGGAGAAATATTTAGAGAAGGAATACTTGTCGTGCCTGTACTTCTGATGGCCAATTTGTTTCTCGGAATATATTATAATTTATCTATATGGTATAAACTGACAGATAAAACTCAGCTTGGCACTCTGATAAGCATACTGGGAGCGGCTATTACAATCATAGCGAATTTTATACTGATACCTTTTTTCGGATACATGGGCAGTGCAGTCACCACACTAATATGTTATTTCATTATGTCCGCTGTAAGTTATTTATGGGGCAAAAAATATTTTCCAGTACCTTATAATATAGGTTCTGCATTATTTTACCTAACCTTTGCTGTCATTTTAAGTATACTAGCTCTCAGTTATCCTTTTGGGAAAGGTAGTATTATGAGCTACGGGTTTCAGGTGATTCTGCTTGGGACATATCTATTTGTGGTATTTTTGATCGAAAGAAAGCAAATGAATTTTAAAGCATCATAATTTTTGTATTTTTACCCGACTTATAAAATTTAAAAATGCAGGTAAGAATCATAAATAATTCCAGACACGGACTTCCATCCTATCAAACTGAAGGTTCGGCAGGCATGGATTTGCGGGCAGATCTTGACACACCGGTTTTGTTAAAACCAATGGAACGAGCTTTGATTTCTACAAAATTATTTATTGAACTCCCTTTAGGATATGAAGCACAGATAAGACCCAGAAGTGGCCTTGCTTTTAAGAACGGAATTACAGTGCTTAATTCCCCCGGCACTATTGATTCAGATTACAGAGGAGAAATTAAAGTTCTGTTAGTTAATCTTTCCACTGAAGATTTTCTGATTAACGATGGAGAAAGAATTGCACAAATGATAATAAGTAAATATGAACAAATTAGCTGGTTACCTGTTAAAGAGCTAGCCAATTCCCAAAGGGCGGCAGGCGGTTTCGGCAGTACCGGAACCAGATAATTTTCAGAGATATTTTGACATAATCCTTAACTATAATAACCTTAACTAATTTTTAAGTATGAAGATAATTATTCCAATGGCGGGAATGGGCAAGAGAATGCGCCCTCATACCTTAACTGTTCCAAAACCACTTATCCCGATCGCTGGCAAGCCTATTGTGCAGAGACTTGTAGAGGATATTGCAAAAGTTTGTGGAACAAAAGTAGACGAAGTAGCATTCATCATTGGTAACTTTGGAAAAGAAGTAGAAAAAAAACTGATGGAAATTGCTGCATCAGTTGGAGCAAAAGGAAGCATTTACTATCAGGAAGAAGCATTGGGAACGGCTCATGCAATTCTTTGTGCAAAAGAAGCTTTAAAAGGAAATCTTGTGGTAGCATTTGCTGATACACTTTTTAAAGCAGATTTTAAACTTGACACTTCTTCTGAAGGCATTATCTGGGTACAGAAAGTTGAAGATCCAAAACCATTTGGAGTCGTAACTCTAAATGAGAAAGAAGAAATTACTAAATTTGTAGAAAAACCGGAAACATTCGTATCCGACCTTGCAATTATCGGTATTTACTATTTCAAAGACGGAGAATATTTATCAAAAGAACTTCAGTACCTTATTGACAATAATATCAAAGACAAAGGTGAGTACCAGCTTACCAACGCACTTGATAATATGAAAAACAAAGGGACTAAGTTTAAACCTGGAAAAGTTACCGAGTGGCTTGATTGCGGAAACAAAGATTCTACAGTTCAGACCAACGAAAGATACCTGGATTATATTAAAGATCAGCAACTTGTTGCAAAGTCGGCCAGAATTACAAACTCTGTAATCATCCCTCCTTGTTACGTCGGTGAAAATGCTGAAATCAGCAATACAATCCTGGGACCATTCGTTTCTGTGGGAAATGGAACAAAAATTACTGATTCTGTGGTTAAAAAGTCTATAATCCAGGAAAAGGCTGTCGTTAAAAATGCCAACATCAGCAATTCGATGCTTGGAAACTCTGCTACCTTTGAAGGAAAGCCATCCGACCTTAGTGTTGGAGACTTCAATACCATTGTGCTTTAATATTATTTATGAAAAGATTACTTGTTACTTTTGCAATACCATTTTTTCTATTTTACTTATTGTCTGTTCAAGAGGGTTTTAGCCAAAAAAAATCCAAAGCCGACAAGAAAGAGAAATATCTGATTGCTGAAGGCTATTTTACTGAGGGTATGAAGCTGTATGTTTTAAATAACTATGCTGATGCCCTCAGCAATTTTCAGAAAGCCTACGAAATAAATCCGGAAAACGCCGGAATCAACTACATGATGGGCAAGCTTGCTCTTCAGCAAGACAAATATGCTCAGGCCATCAGCTATGCTCAAAAAGCTTTAAAACAAGACTCTAAAAACAAATACTACTATCTTCTTTTGTGCGAAATTTATGAGAAAAAACAGGATTATCCTGAAGCTCTTAAAGTTATAAAAAAATTAGTGGCTGAAGTGCCTGACACTGAAGACTATCTTTTTGACCTCGCAGCTTTATATTTATATACAAACAATGTTGAAGAGGCAATAAAAATATATGATAAAATTGAATCTCATTTCGGGAAAAATCCTGAAGTAAGTAAACAAAAACAACTCATTTTTCTGCAGGGAAATAAACTTAAAGAAGCTATTGCCGAAGGAGAAAGCCTGATAAAAGCATACCCTGAAGAAAGCGAATATAAAATTAGGCAGGCAGAGATTTTATACTCTAACAACAAAGCAAAAGAGGGTCTGGCTATATTAGAAACCCTTGTAAAAGAAGAGCCGGATAACGGATATGCCTGGATTGCCCTCGCTGAGTATTATAAAAATCAAGGAGATTATGACAAATCTTTTAAAGCTGTGGCTAAAGCTTTTCAAAATCCTGAAGTTCAGATAGGCTCAAAAATCACAGCACTAGAAGATCTTAAAAAACTTCAATCAGATAAAATATCTTCTGAACAGTTAATATCCCTATGTGAAGATTTAAAGAAAGTGCACCCTACCGATGCTGCAGCATACGCTGCAAGTGGGGATGTTTATTTCATTGCAGGTAATAAAGAAAAGGCACTTCTTAATTATACTCAATCCAAAAATCTGAATCCAAACAACTTTAATCTATGGAACAGGATACTGATGTTGGATTCTGACCTTAATCGCAGAGACAGTTTAATCAAGCATTCGGAACAGGCATTGGAGATATTCCCCAATCAGGCTTTGCTATGGTTATATAATGGGGGCGCCCACTTGATGAAGAGCAACTACAGCAGAGCTATTGAAGCGCTGGAAGAGGGCAAAAAACTTTCATCATCAAACAATGACCTGAAACTTCAATTCTTAATGCAGTTAGGTGATGCCTACAATGGAGCAAAAGAGTTTAAGAAATCCGATGATGCATATGAAGAAGTGCTGAAGTTTGATAGTAAAAATGCGCATGTACTGAACAACTACAGTTATTTTCTTTCACTAAGAAAAGATAAACTTGACCATGCAAAAACCTTGTGTGAAAGACTTATAAAAGAATATCCATCCGAACCTACTTTTCTGGATACATTCGGCTGGGTTTTATATACTTTAAAAGATTATCCCAATGCTAAAATTTATCTTGAAAAGGCAGCTCTGAATTCCGCTAATGGTACTATTTACGAGCACTACGGAGATGTACTCTACCAACTTGGAGATAAAGAAAAAGCATTAGAATTTTGGCAAAAAGCCAAAATAGCTGGTGAAACAAGCGAGTTTATAGATAAGAAAATAAGAGACAAAAAAATTTATGAATAATATTAAAAGTCTCTTTTTCTTAATTGGCCTGACTTTAATATTCTCTTCCTGCAAAAAAAATCTAACCCCTACAACAGCTACCCGGGAAGAAATAATTAACCTTACGGTTCAGGAAATCGATTATAATTACCTTTCCGCTAAAGCAAAGGTAGATTTTAAAGACAATGAACAGGATCTTCATTTTACTGTAAATATCAGAATGAAGAAAGACAGCATTGTTTGGCTTTCCATTTCCCCTGCTCTCGGCATAGAAGCAGCCCGGTGCCTTATACTTAAGGATTCTATCTATATGATAGACAGAATCAATAATAAATATTCCACGTATGATTTATCCTTTTTAAGTCAGAAATTCAATGTCCCCATGGATCTCCCTACTATTCAATCGCTTTTAGTAGGAAATATGCCATTTAAGAGAGACCATCATGATAAAATCATAAAAAACACGGAAACAAGTACATGCATGGTAGAACAAAACAAAACCGACCTTATTGCTACCAACTTTATTTCATTGGTTTCCATGGTTCTTCAAAAACTTGAGTTAACTGAAAAGGTAAATCATAACCATCTCATCATAAATTATGATAACTTTACACCGATAAATAATTATAATTTCCCAAATAAGATTTCGGTCAATTTAAATTACAAGCAAGGTGGGACTGTTCTTCAAACTACAATCGACGCTAATTACACCAAAATTGAATTCCCTGAAAAAGAGCTCGGTTTCCCGTTTAACGTCCCTAGAAGATTTGAAAACCGTTAGCATTTTTTTACTCCTTCTATTTTCTTCAATTGCTGCATTCGGACAAAAAAGTAAATCTCAGCTTGAAAAAGAAAAAGAAGAAAATCTGAGAAAAATTAAGGAAGCTCACAAGATTTTACAAGAGACAAAATCTAAAAAAGAGGCAACCCTCGGACAACTTTCTGCACTCAATCAGCAAATCAATGCCAGAAACGCATTGATCAATGCTATCTCAAAGGAAATTGAATTACTTGACCAGGACATCCGTGAAACAGAAGACTTTATTGCTGCTCTGGAAAACGACATTGAGATATTGAAAAAAGAGTATGCGGAAATGATTTATACTGCTTCAAAAGTCAATAACTATTATGATAAGCTGACATTTATTTTTGCTTCGGAATCATTTAATCAAATGCTTCAAAGAATAAAGTACTTCAGACAGTACTCTGAGGCAAGAAAAAGTCAGGTCGAAGTTATAGAAAAAGTAAAAGCCTCCTTAGCAAAACAAAAAAGAAGACTTGTACAAAAAAAGCTGGAAAAGCAGGCACTTATTGAAAATAAAACCACAGAAACTAGAAATCTGGAAGAGTTAAAAGTACAGCAAAATGAAGTTGTAAAAGAATTAAGCAATAAGGAAAAAGAGCTCATTAAAGAACTTGAGGATAGAAAAAAATCTATCAGAAAACTTGAGAAACTCATAACAGACTTAATTAAGGAAGAAAGAGAAAAAGCAGAACGAGAGGCTGCCAAGGTTGCCAAAGAAACAAAGGAGAAAGAGTCAAAAGAAAAGAATTCCGGAAAGTCCAATAGCAAAAATACTCCAGTCTCGCCAAACTTAACTCCTGAAGCAAATAATTTATCCAATTCCTTTGCCGGAAATATGGCTAAACTTCCTTGGCCTGTTGTTCATGGAAGTATCTCCCACCATTTCGGAAAACAGCCACATCCGGTTTTAAAAGGGGTTTATGTCGAAAATCTGGGTATAGACATTCAAACCTTGAAAGATGAACAGGTCAGAAGTGTCTTCCGAGGAAAGGTTATAGCAGTAGCTGAAGTTCCGGGAATGAATTATGTAGTAATGGTGCAGCATGGAGAATATTTTTCCGTATATGCCAAGTTAAAAACAGTACTGGTTAAAACCGGACAGGAAATTGATGCTAAAACTCCACTGGGATATATTTATACTGATAAAAATGATGTTTCCGAACTGCAATTTCAGATCTGGAAAAACAATGAAAAATTGGATCCCGAAAAATGGC
Organism: Sporocytophaga myxococcoides; assembly: GCF_000775915.1. NCBI lineage: Bacteria > Pseudomonadati > Bacteroidota > Cytophagia > Cytophagales > Cytophagaceae > Sporocytophaga > Sporocytophaga myxococcoides. The sequence continues at coordinate 94,519 of NZ_BBLT01000002.1, read as the reverse complement.
TTTATATTAAATAAATAAGGCAATTAAATTCTCATGGGGAAAATCAGCTAATCTTATAATTAACTCATAAAAAGGAACTTACGGGGAAAGTTTTCCACATTTCGTCTCCAGACTTCAGGATCTGAGTTTTGCGGCCTGCAGTTTATTACCTATCTTTGTAACAAATTATCAATTATTATAAATAATTAAGACAATGGCATATTCATCAATATTATTGTTTCTTCCAAATATGGGTGGTTGGGAAGTATTCCTTATCCTTACCGTAGTTATTTTATTATTTGGTGCTAAAAAAATCCCAGAACTTGCAAGAGGAGTAGGAAGAGGTATCAGAGAATTTAAAGATGCCACTAAAGAGATCAAAAGCGAAATCGAAGAAGGCGCTAAAGAGGATAAAAAATAACCAATAATTAGGGAGGGGAATTGAAAAGATATAATTCTTTAGAAGAAGTGCGTTCAGACCTTAACAAAGGACTGATTTCATGCAGATCGCTTACGGAATATTACTTAGATAATATCAGGAAAAAAGCTCACCTAAATGCTTATCTGGAAGTATACGACACAGAAGCATTAGCCAAAGCTAGCGAAGTTGATCAGAAAATTAAAGAAGGCAAAGCAGGGAAACTTGCAGGAATGGTCATTGGAATAAAAGATGTTCTGTGTCATAAAAACCATGGGCTCCAAGCTTCCAGTAAAATACTGTCCGGATTTATTTCTCAGTTCAATGGAACTGCAATTCAAAGAATTATTGATGAGGATGCAATAATCATTGGAAGACAGAATTGTGATGAATTTGCAATGGGATCTTCCAATGAAAATTCTGCATTCGGTCCCTCTTTAAATGAAGCCGATACCACCCGCGTACCAGGTGGATCTTCAGGTGGATCTGCAGTAGCAGTGCAAGCTGACCTTTGTCTTGCATCACTTGGATCTGATACTGGAGGTTCAGTTAGACAGCCTGCGGCTTTTTGCGGTATTTATGGATTGAAACCTACTTATTCACGTATCTCCCGATATGGTCTTATTGCCTATTCATCTTCTTTCGACACAATAGGTATTATCTCAAGATCAGTGGAAGATGCAGCTCTTTTACTTGAAATCATGGCTGGTGCCGATAATTTTGACAGCACAGTTTCACATAAAGAAGTTCCGGCCTATTCCAAGTCACTCGGCTTTGAAAAAAAAGTAAAGATCGGGTATTTAAAGGAATCCGTCGAAAGTCCTGGAGTGCACGAAGACATCCGTAAAAAAACTCAGGACATTTTAACTTCTCTTGAAAAAGAAGGACATACAGTAAAACCTGTTGAATTTTCCTTGCTGGAATATATTCTTCCTACCTATTATATCCTTACAACAGCAGAGGCAAGTTCCAACCTTTCCAGATATGATGGCGTAAAATATGGTTACAGAAGTTCTGAAGCTACTGATTTGCAAAGTCTCTATAAAAAAACAAGGTCTGAAGCCTTCGGAGCAGAAGTAAAGAGGAGAATTATGCTTGGAACTTTTGTACTTAGTGCGGGTTATTATGATGCGTACTATACCAAAGCTCAAAAGGTCAGAAGACTGATCAAGGAACAAACTGAAAAAATACTTTCAGATGTTGACTTTCTGGTTATACCAACCACTCCTACAACAGCGTTTAAGATAGGAGAGAAAACAGAAGATCCCATCTCAATGTACCTCGCCGACGTTTTTACTGTTCAGGCGAATCTCTCAGGAATTCCTGCAATCTCGGTACCTGCCGGAAACGACAGTCAAGGCTTGCCGATCGGTATTCAGATCATGACAAAAGCATTTGAAGAAAGCAGTTTACTAGCCTTCTCCAAATACTTAACTAGCAAAAATTAATATGGAAAAATTATTCAACAAGTCTGGAAAGTTAAAGGGGTTAATCCTTGTTGTTTGTACTTTACTGTCAACTGTTTCTTATGGGCAGTTTTCAACTGAACAAGATACCACTACCAATGTTGCGCCTCAACCAGAGGAAGCGACAGTGGCAGTTGTCGCAGTTGCCGATAGTATTCCTGAAGTTCCGGATGAGTTGATAGCAGACAGATTAAAATGTCTCGAAAAAAATGTACAACTAACCTTTAATAAAAAAATTAGAGGTTTTATTGATTATTTCACTGTTCGTAACAGACGCTATTCTGTCGTGATGGAACGCAGAAAACGTCTATATTTCGACATTTTTGAAGAAGCTCTAAAAAGGCACAATATGCCTCAGGAATTAAAGTATCTGGCTATTGTAGAATCAGGGCTTAACCCTAAAGCTATATCAAGAGCTGGTGCTGCAGGTTTATGGCAATTTATGCCAAGCACAGGTAAAATCTACAAACTGAAACAAGATCAGTATGTAGATGAAAGACTAGATCCATACAAATCAACAGAAGCGGCCTGCAGATATCTTAAAGACCTATATAACATTTTTAATGACTGGGAACTAGCCCTGGCCTCCTATAACTGCGGACCTGGTAATGTCAGAAAAGCCATTAGGAAATCAGGATACAAAGATACTTTCTGGGAAATATATAACTTCCTTCCTCAGGAAACCAGAGGATATGTACCTCAATTTGTAGCCCTAACCTACACAATGAATCACCTACAGGATCATAATATCTTCGCGGATTCCCTTGAATATCCGATTCGCTTCGATACAGTACATATCAACCAATATGTAAATCTTGATACGTTCTGTGAGCAGTTGAATATCTGCAAAGATGAGTTCACTAAATTGAATCCGGCTATAAAAAGAAATTATCTTCCAGATAATTATCCTTTTCATATCAGAATACCTTCAGATAAATCTGAATATTTTGCGATGAACAAACTTGCCATTCTGGATGAAAGCTCAAAAAGATCAGGTGATGAAATTGATGATGAATTATCACAGCCTCCAGTTCAGTTTGCAAGCACAAAGCCCGCATCAGAAAATAAATCTCACGGATCTGCGACTGCACAAAAGAAAAAGGTTTATTATACTGTAAAACAAGGAGATGTCCTTTCTAAAATTGCAGACAAATTTGAAGTAAGTCTTTCTGATCTTAAGAAATGGAATAACCTGAAAGGCTCAACTATTAAATCCGGACAAAAACTTACAATCTACAAGGGCGGATTGGTAATGGAAAAACCGACCTTGGCAAAGCAAACGGAAAGCAATAAAAAGTATGATCCTCATAAGAAGGTATATTACGTACAGCCAGGTGACACTCTTTGGACTATCTCTAGATCCAATAACATCCCTGTTGAAAAACTTAAAAAACTGAATAATCTTAAGTCCAACGAAATAAAAGTAGGACAAAAATTAATAATGAGTTAACAAATTCAGAAGCAATTTTCAAATGCTAAGTTTTAATAGAATACAATTAAAACTTAGCATTTTTTTATTTCCCCCACTCCAATATCATTATTCTTTTAAACTTTGATTTTTAAGCCTATTCCTACAAAACTCAGTAAACAAAACTTACAATTTTTTAAGATTTATTAGCTATTTTTACTCTTTAGAAAACAATTTTTAAAAGGGAATTACCAATTAAGAAATTCAGAAGATCCAAATTGTCGCGAGTAGATTTAAAAATTCTTTGCTTACAGTTCAATGTACTTCCTACATTTTTTAAATGAATTAATTCTTCTCTTAAAAAAATTAACCTGAATGATTTACTAAGATTATGGCTATTCATATAAGAAGAGAGGATGCCCTGAACTATCACAGTCATGGACAGCCAGGAAAGATTGAAGTAGTACCAACCAAAATGCTCTCTTCCCAACTGGACCTTGCACTAGCCTATTCTCCTGGCGTTGCCGAGCCCTGTAAAGAAATTCATCAAAACAAGGAGGAGGTTTACAAATATACGGCAAAAGGAAATCTCGTAGGAGTAATTTCCAATGGCACAGCTGTGCTTGGGTTGGGCAATATCGGTCCCGACGCATCAAAACCAGTAATGGAGGGCAAAGGAGTGCTGTTTAAAAAATTTGCTGGTATTGATGTATTCGATATAGAAATTGACAGCACAGATCCTGACGAATTTGTTAAAATAGTGAAATCACTTGAGCCTACATTTGGAGGTATCAATCTTGAAGACATTAAAGCTCCGGAATGTTTTGTAATAGAGGAAAAGCTACGTGAACAAATGAAGATACCTGTCATGCACGATGATCAGCATGGCACGGCTATAATCTCTGGTGCTGCATTACTTAATGCCCTCGAACTTGTTCATAAAAAAATAGAATCTGTGCGTTTCACTATTAGTGGAGCTGGTGCAGCAGCTATAGCATGCACAAAAATCTACTTGGACCTTGGGGCAAAGCTGGAAAACATTACTATGCTTGATGTTAACGGCGTGCTAAGAAAAGACCGGACTGACCTGAATCCTGTAACAATCCAGTTCGCTACAGACCGAAATGTGTATACACTTGATGAGGCAATAGAAGGAGCTGATATTTTTATTGGTCTTTCAGCTGGAAATATACTCACCAAAGAGATGTTGAAAAAAATGGCTAAGCAACCCATTATTTTCGCATTAGCCAATCCTGTACCTGAGATAGATTATGTTTCTGCACTTGAAGCAAGGCCAGATGCAATTATAGCCACAGGCAGATCAGATTTTCCTAATCAGGTTAACAATGTTCTGGGCTTTCCCTATATTTTCAGGGGTGCCATGGATGTTAGAGCAACTGATATAAATGAAGCCATGAAGCTGGCAGCAGTGAAAGCGATTGCAGACCTGGCCAAAGAGCCAGTTCCTGAAATTGTGAACAAAGCTTATGGAGATGAAAAGATTTCATTTGGCAAAACCTATCTTATACCCAAACCTTTGGATCCAAGGCTTATCACTACAATATCTCCTGCTGTAGCTAAAGCTGCTATGGAATCAGGAGTAGCTCAAAGCCAGATCACAGACTGGGATTTGTACCATGATCAACTGCTTCAAAAAATAGGTAAGGATGAGAAATTGATGAACCGTATCTTCAGCAGGGCAAGACAAAACCCTAAAAGGATTGTTCTTGCTGAAGGTGAACATTTCAAAATACTTAAAGCTGCGCAAACAATAGTTGACGAAGGTATAGGCATACCAGTTCTACTGGGCAATAAAGAAAAGATCCGGAAGATGAGTCATGAATATATGATTGATCTGTCCGGATGTGAAATTATAAACCCGATGGAGGAAAGAGAGAAACGCTATAGCTTTGGGGAGAAATTTTATAAAAAACGTCAAAGAAAGGGCATCACTCCAGATGAAGCAAAAAAGATGATGCGCGATCGGAATTACTTTGGAGCTATGATGGTGGATGAAGGAGAAGCAGATTGTTTCATTACTGGTCTGACTAAAGACTATGCAACTTCAATTAAACCCGCTTTACAGGTTATCGGAGTAGCCCCAGGCACCAAAAAAGTAGCTGGAATGTATATCATCCTTAATAAAAAGGGGCCCTATTTTTTTGCTGATACTACAGTAAATGAGAATCCAAACGCCGAAGAATTAGCAGAATTGATAGGACTGACAGCAAATGCAGTCCGCTTTTTTGATTTCACTCCACGCATTGCAGTACTTTCTTATTCGAATTTTGGATCATCAAAAGGAGTGGTTCCGGAAAAATCTGCAATTGCAACAAGAATTGCAAAAGAAAAGTTTCCGGAACTCGTTATAGAGGGGGACATTCAGGCAAATATAGCATTGAACACAAAACTTCAACAGGAAAATTATCCGTTTAGCGCTCTGGCTCAGGAAGGTGCAAATACTTTTATATTCCCAGACCTCGCTGCTGGCAATATTTGCTATAAACTTCTCCAGGAAATTGGTGAAGCTGAGACAATCGGACCAATATTAATGGGAATGAGAAAACCTGTGCACATACTTCAGCTTGGCAGCTCAATCAGAGAAATCGTCAATATGGCAGCTATAGCAGTGGTAGATACTCAGAACCATACATTTAATCAGCAAATATGATTGCATATATAGAGGGTAAGTTAACATTCAAAGATCCATTCTTTGTAATAATTGAAACTAACGGAATTGGTTACCAGATCAGAATTTCTCTACAAACTTATTCTTTAATTAAGGATGAAGAAAAAATAAAACTGCATACATACTTACATATTAAAGAAGATGCCCATACCCTTTTTGGTTTTTTTCATGTTGCAGAGAAAAAAATTTTCCTTGACCTGATATCTATCTCCGGAGTTGGACCAGGGACTGCCATGGTGATTATCTCTTCATTAAATGCAGAAGAATTAAGCAGAGCTATTGTTCAGGAAGACGTACGTACCATTCAGTCAATAAAAGGCATAGGACTTAAAACAGCTCAGCGGATAGTCCTGGAACTAAAAGATAAAATCAAGAAGGAACCGGTAGGAAACGAAACAACATTGAATTTAACAAAATCTTCACACAATTTAATCAGAGGTGAAGCGTTATCCGCACTCATTACATTGGGCATCGCTAAAAATGTTGCTGAAAAGAGTATTGATAGCATTATAAAAAAAGAGGGGGATAATATCTCTTTGGAAAATTTAATTAAACAAGCGCTTAAAACAGCATAATTTTTTTTTTCAAGTGCTGAATCTGAATAAATACATACTCGTAGCAACACTTAGCTGTGTAACTTTTTATACCTGGGTTTCCTTCGGAAAGCCCAGCAATATCACCTATAATCACAGAAGATCTGGGCCGCCAGGTGATTCAACTGAAGAGAATAAAGACAGAAAGAAAAGACCTAACTACAATCCTAATGACAGAGAGGGTGACCCTTTTTCCAACAGGTCTTCTAAATCTCCTTTTCTGCTGAAAAACCCAACCAATGTGCAAACAGAAGTGGAGCTTGATTCAAGCATGGAGAATTATAATATCTATGAAAAAGTAGGTGAATTAGATTATAGACCTCCTTCCACTATGACTTTCGAGGAATACTCAACGTATCGTCAGAAAGAAATGATGAAGTCTTACTGGAAATCTAAGTCACAGGGTCTTGATGGGGAAACCCCTGTTTCTTCCAGAGGTAACCTTATCCCCAAAATATATGTGCGTGGTCTTGAAGGACCTTTCGGAAGTAATTTCGTGGACATAAGACCTAATGGCTTGGTAATGCTGGACTTTGGAGGCAAATGGCAACGCGTCAATAACCCCAATATTCCTGTAAGGCAACAAAGGACTGGTGGATTTGATTTTGACCAGCAGATCAGTATGAACGTGGTTGGAAAGATCGGAGAAAAACTTAAGCTTACTGCCAACTGGGACACTAAGGCCACATTTGACTTTCAGAACAATCTTAAACTTGAATACACCGGATTTGAAGAAGATATCATACAAAAGATAGAAGCTGGTACTGTAAGCTTTCCTTTAAACAGTACTCTCATGCAGGGCCCTCAGAACCTTTTTGGTATTAAAACAAAATTACAATTCGGAAGGCTGTCTGTAACATCAGTATTCTCAAGCCAAAGAGGTAAAAGTGAAGAAATAAGAATCCAAGGAGGATCACAGGCACGGGAAATTAACATTAAAGCGGATAACTATGAAGACAGGCGACACTTCTTCCTTGGTCAATTCTTCAGAAACAATTATGAAGGTTCTCTTTCCAGTCTGCCTGTATTAAACTCCGGAGTAAAAATTACAAGGGTAGATGTATACGTTACAAATAGGACCAATAATACCCAAAACCTGAGAAGTATTATAGGGTATCTTGATCTCGGCGAATCAACTCCTTATAACAAAAATTTACAGGGCAATTCTAACAAGGCTGCGAGCAACGAAAGTAATAACCTATACGATAAGGTTAGAAATTACAGAACTTCGGATAATATGGAAGCTAACCTCAATAGCCAGGGCCTTACCAAAGGAACTGATTATGAGATTATCAAAAGTGCAAGAAAACTTTTACCTACAGACTATAAGTTTCAACCTGACCTTGGCTACATCACGTTGAATACACAGATACAGGAAGATGCCGGTATTGCAGTAGCATTTGAATATACTTATCAGGGTAAAACTTACAAAGTAGGTGAGATGAATGAAGACATCACCAATATTACTGGTGATTCTTTAATAATCCTGAAAATGATTAAGCCCTCTGCCACAAAGACAAGACTTCCAACATGGGACCTGATGATGAAGAACATTTACCAGGTAGGAGGAACGCAGCTTACAAGAGACAATTTCCAGCTAAGGGTTATTTACAAGAATGACTATAGTGGACTGGATCTGCCTGTGTTGCAGGAAGGCACAATCGCTTCAGGGAGAACCATCCTTAAAATGACCGGCCTTGACAGGCTGAATATGAATAATGACCCAATTGCTGATGGTAACTTTGACTATGTAGAGGATGTAACCATAGATTCCAAATACGGACGGATAATCTTTCCTGTGCTTGAGCCATTCGGTACCAATATGAATCAATTTTTTGATCCTAATACAGAACAAAATCTCATCAACAAATACGTTTTCACCGAACTTTACGACTCTACACAAAGGGATGCGATGCTTGTTGCTTCCAAGAATAAATATTATCTGAAAGGCCGCTATCAATCCACAGCTACAAACTCCATACAACTACCAGGTATAAATATAGCTCAGGAATCAGTCATCGTGACAGCAGGAAGTGTGCCTCTTGTATATGGTTCTGATTACACAATTGACGGGACAGGAAGATTGACCATTACTAATGAAGGTATTCTTGCTTCCAATAAAGAAATTAAAGTGAGATATGAAAAGCAGGATATCTTCAACTTCCGCAGAAAATCATTTTTCGGAACCCGCTTTGACTATAAAATCAACGATGATTTCCTTTTAGGAGCTACAGTGCTGCATCAGAATGAGACTCCGAATATTACAAGGGTTAGTATAGGTGATGAACCAAGCAGAAATACTATGCTTGGGTTTGATGCTAACTTTAGGAAAGATTCCAGAATTCTTACCAAAGCTGTTGACCTTTTACCCGGAATCCAGACGAAAGCACCTTCTACAATAACTGCTGCCGGTGAAGTTGCCCAGCTTATTCCAGGGCATTCAAAAGCCGTTTCCAAAAATGGCGGTACTGCTTTTATTGATGACTTTGAAGGTGCAAAAACTGCTAACGATATAACCGGATCATGGTCTAAGTGGAGAATTGGTAGTACACCCAAACGCTTTCCGCAAAGCACCAGCACAACTACAGAATATACTTACGGCAGAGCAAAACTTGCATGGTACAATATAGACAACGTATTTTACCGCAACAACGGAACCGGAGTACCTAAAGGCCTTGAAGAGCATATTCAAAACCACTTTATCAGAATTGTAAGACCTCAGGAAATTTTTCCCAACCAGGATAGGCAGGTCTATACGCTTAACCAGACAACTTTTGACCTTGCTTATTTCCCGAGTGAAAGAGGGCCATATAACTATAATCCCAATCTAAACGCTTCTGGAGAGCTTCCAAATCCATCAAAAAATTGGGGAGCTATTACCAGAGACTTTCGTAATGAAATTGACTTTGATAATGCAAATGTGCAATACATAGAATTCTGGATGATGAATCCCTTTATGACAGGAACGAACCCTAATTCATCTAAATCTAAGGTTCCTGTATATCTGGATGACAGTAAAAACAGCAGAGTAACAAAAGGCGGTCAGTTATTCTTTAACCTCGGAAGTATTTCAGAAGACGTCATGAAAGACGGACAACATGCTTTCGAAAACGGACTTCCGGTAACCGATGCAGATGCTACTGATGGAGTTAAGGAAAACCAATGGGGTAAAGTAACTACAAGAACATTTCTTACCAATGCCTTTGATAATGACCCTACCACACGAAGCAGACAAGACGTAGGTCTGGATGGTCTTGACAATAATGCAGAGGAAAGTTATTTCAATGATTTTCTTACAAAGGTAACTTCCATTCCTGGTATTACAGAAGACGCGAAAAATGTAATTCTTGGCGACCCTTCAGGTGATAACTTCAGACATTACCTCGGAAAAGAAAATGATGCTCAACAACTTAGCGTGCTTCAGCGATATAAAAACTATAATGGTATGGAGAACAACTCTCCTATCGCAGCAGGTGACAATAACTTCACTCAATCGAACTCTACACTTCCTGATAATGAAGATTTGAATGCTGATAACACCATTAATGATCTTGACGAATATTATGAATATAAAATCAATATTAATGAGAATGATTTTGTAATAGGTAAAAATCACGTGGTTGATAAAGTAACGGGAGACAGCGGAGTTACCTGGTATCAATTCAGAATACCGATCAGAGAGCCCGATTCAATTGTCGGTAATATCAATGGTTTCAAGACGATTAAATTCATGAGAATGTACGTTACCGGCTTTGAAGATCCTGTTGTTATGAGGTTTGTAAAACTTCAGCTGGTATCAAGTCAGTGGAGACCGTTTAATGAACCTCTTTATGAAAATACGGGTGAGTTCCTTGAGCCTTCTGTGACCCCTGTTAATATTTCAACAGTTAGTATTGAAGAAAATGGTAAAGTAGAAGGGAGTAAAATACCATATGTATTACCTCCCGGGTTCTCAAGAGATCAGGATGCCACAGCTCAGAATAACAGAAGATTAAATGAACAGTCTTTGAGAATTTGTGCAGACGACATTCCTGATAAAAAAGCAGGAGCTGCCTATAAGATCATCAACCTTGATCTTCTGAACTACAAAAACCTCAGAATGTTTGTCCACGCTGAGACAGAAGATATCAATACAAAAGATAGAGATCTAGAAGCATTCATCCGATTAGGAACAGACTTTAAAGAAAATTTCTATGAAGTCGCCATTCCTCTTTATCTCACTCCACAAGGCAGTAGAGATGTAAACCAGATCTGGAGATCGGAAAACGAACTTAACCTGCGTATTGCAGACCTTATAGACGTTAAAGTTCTGGGTGATAAATCCGGAAGAATTATGAGCAGCCCCTTCTCTCAAACTGTTAATGGCAGAGTAATCACTGTTGTTGGAAGGCCAGACATAAGCTCTGTACAAACCATTATGATAGGTATCCGAAACCCATATACTAAAGACGGACAGCCAAAATCTGCCTGTATCTGGGTTAATGAGTTAAGGGCAACAAACTTTCAGGAAAGTCCGGGGTGGGCCGCTACTGCAAGGGCAAATGTTAAGCTGGCAGATCTTGCCACTGTTTCGGGATCACTAAGATATACATCTGTAGGATTTGGTACTCTTGAGCAAAAAGTTTCTCAAAGGGAACGTAACAATACTTTACAATGGGGGATTCAAAGTAATATCAGCCTTGACAAGTTTTTACCACAAAAACTTGGAATACGTCTTCCTCTGTTTGTAGGCTATGACAGAGAGGTAATCTCCCCTAAGTACGACCCCCTTGATCCGGATGTACTTATGAAGAACTCCCTCTCCCGCTTTGGTACAAACACAGAAAGAGATGCGTATAAAAATCTTATACTTACCCAGACAACTAGGAGAGCTATCAACTTTACAAACATACAAAAAGTAAAGACCAAAAAAGATGCCAAAAGCCATTTATGGGATATAGAAAATCTGTCTCTAACCCTCGGGTATAGCGATACCAGGAGAACAAGTTCTACTGTACAGGATTCTACCATTAAAATGTATAAAGGTGGTCTGGGATATAACTTCACCAGCCAGGCAAAACCATTTGAGCCCTTTAAAAAAGTAAAGGCATTTGACAAAAAATACCTCAAACTCATCAAAGACTTAAACTTTAACTTTATTCCATCTACAATTTCTTTCAGAGGAGATCTTGACAGGAGAGCCAAAACAACTGTTTTCTATGAAGCAAGTCCGATTTATGGCATTCTATCAGCTCCTTATTATGAAAAGATGTTTACCTTCAATAGGGTGTACGGCCTTGTTTGGAACTTTACAAGAAGTTTATCAATAGATTATTCAGCTACAGCCAACGCTATAATTGATGAAACTACTAAATATGCTCCTGACTCAAGAGAAAACAGGGACACAATCTGGAAAAATCTGAGACACTTTGGTCGCATGAAAGACTATAACCAGTCGCTCGGAGCAAATTATAAAGTTCCATTTGATAAGCTGCCTATTACTGACTGGATTGGTGCAGACATCCGCTATACTGCAGGATATACATGGAATTCAGGAGCCTTATATCAAAGAGATACGCTTGGAAACTCTGTCAGAAATGAACGTACTTTTGGAGTAAACGGCAAAATAAACCTTGAAAAAATATACAACAGAGTTAAATTTCTGAAAGAGTTAAACAGCCCTCCACCCAAAAAGCTGCCTAAACCGGAAATCAAAAAAGACACGACTCAAAAACTTCCTAAACCCGAGATGAAAGGGCTCAAAGCGGTAACTAAAGCTGTCATTAGCATTAAGACTATCAATTTTACATACAATCTAACCCAAGGGATATTGATGCCGGGCTACATGCCTATTGCAAAATATTTTGGTATAGGAGAAGGTGTTAATGCTGGCACAATGCTCCCTTTTATTCTGGGTGACCAGGATCTTCAAAAATTCAAGAGGGAATTTGCAGAAAATGGTTACATTACCAAAAATGCTGCTTTCAGAAATGTAACAACACCACTCACCCAGGTAAAGACCGAAACTATCAATTTAAGAACAGCCCTGGAGCCTGTTAAAGATCTGAGAATTCAGGTGGAAGCGTCCAGGACTAAAGCGAGCGATTATAAAGAGTTTTTCAGAATTGACGAATTTGGCAATGATTTCGTTTCAGACAACCCTTATAGAAATGGTCGTTATGAAGTAACATTTATAAGTATAGGAACTGCCTTTCAAGGAAAAGGAAGCGGAGGAAAATACTCTTCAAAAACCTTTGATCAGTTTGTAGAGAACAGAAGAGTTATTTTTTCAAGACGTCAATATCCAAATAACCAGGGCGATACTACCTACAGCCTAAATTCCCAGGATGTACTCATTCCTGCATTTATTGCCGCTTATTCAGGCAAAGATGCTTCTAAAGTGGGCTTAACATCATTCCCTAAAATTCCACTGCCAAACTGGAGGGTGGATTTCTCAGGATTAACCAGAATTGATAAAATTAAAAAGTTATTCCCAAGTGTAATTATTTCTCATGGATATACGAGCAAGTACAGTGTGTCAAGTTTTACCTCTTCGCTCGCTTATGGTTCTAAAGAAATAAACCCCAACTCCGACATTGAAAATGCACCGCCATCTTCAGTAATAGATGGCAAACTTGTCCCTGTTTATGTAGTAGACCAGGTGGTTATTCAGGAAACATTTGCACCGTTAGTGGGTATTAACGTTCGGACCAAGGGAAAAATGACCTATAAGGTTGAATACAGAAAAGACAGAAGACTTGCATTGAGTATGTCAAATGCTCAGATACAGGAAAATAATAAAAATGATCTTGTGCTGGGTATAGGTGTTGCTAAAACAGGGTTCAAGTTCCCTTTCAGATGGCAGGGCAGGGAAATTCCTCCTTTGAAGAATGAGCTGAATGTAAAAATAGATGTCACTGTCAGTGATTTAAAAACGGTTCAAAGAAAAATCGGAGATCCTGCAGTTGTAACAAACGGTAACCTCAACTTCCAGTTAAGGCCGACCATCAGTTATGTAGTAAACCAAAGAGTTAATCTATTATTCTACTTTGAGCGGACGATCAATACTCCGAGAATTTCAAGTTCATACAGAAGAGCAACAACATCTTTTGGCGTTCAATTAAGGTTCACCCTGTCATAATGTTCTTCAATTTAAAAAAAAGTGTATTTTTGAACAGAAATTAAAAAATTTAGACAAAATGAATTTTCCGGAAGAATTAAAGTATACACAAGAACACGAGTGGATCAAAATAGAAGGCAATACTGCTATCGTAGGTATCACAGACTTTGCTCAGAACGAATTGGGAGATATCGTTTACTTCGACATTGACTCTGTTGGAGAAACAGTAAATGCAGGAGAGGTATTCGGAACAGTAGAAGCTGTAAAAACCGTTTCTGATCTTTTCATGCCAGTTACCTCTGAGATTGTAGAGTTTAACAAAGATCTGGAGTCAAGTCCTGAGCTAGTAAACAGCGATCCTTACGGAAAAGGATGGGTTATTAAAATCAACATTAAAAACCCTGATCAACTGAGCGGATTATTGGATGCCACGGCATACAAAAAGTTGATTGGAGTTTAGTACTAAAATATGAGTAAAAAATTTACTATTGTCTTTACCTGGACATGGGTGCTTATAATTTTAGTACTCTACCTCATGTCAGGTAAAGCAATTCCTCAATTTTCATTCTCCAGTCTTTTTCAAATTGACAAGCTGGTTCATTTTACTTTATTTTTTGTATTGAGTTGGTTGCTGGTAAAAAGCTTTAACGTTCAGAACTCCTACCCGGCCTTAAAAGTTAATACAATAAGAAAGGCATTCTTAATCAGTTTCCTTTATGGTTTTACCTTGGAGTGCCTTCAATATTTTGTTCCGGACAGGAATTTTGACCTTCTTGATATTATAGCAAACACTGCAGGGACATTTTTTCCTCTTATTTTTATTAAGAAAAAATCTTCTGCTGAAAAAGTTTGAGGTGAAATAACATTTATCTTCACCCTTCATTTATTATATTCCAACTTATAACAGGTTTTGTATTATGAGAAAGAATCTGGCATTCTTTTTAGCTATTGCAGTTTTCACCGCAAATAAATGTTTTTCTCAAGACATCTCCAGAGTCAGAGCTTATCTTGATACATTATGCAGCCCTTCAATGCATGGAAGAGGAGCAAATTTTGATGGAGCAAAAACAGCTGCCGATTTTATCAAGTCAGAATTTCAGAAATCCGGACTTAAACCCATCCGAGATGATTATTTTCAACATTTTCAATATGATGTCAATTGCTTTGAAGGACGAATTTCACTGCAAACAGATAAGAAAAAACTTGTTACTGGGAAAGATTACATAGCTAATTGTATCTCGAGGGGAGGACATGGTAATGTGAGGGCATTATTTCTTGACACGATGGTGTTTTATAATGAAAATGCGCTAAAGTCCTTTTTATCAAAGAAAACCAAAAACAAAGCGGTAATCTACGATGTTAAATTTTATAATAAACTAATAGAAAAACCTGAAATCCTGGATAAAATTCATGAAGGAAAATGTATTATAGAACTCCATGATAAAAAACTAACAGCTTCATTATCTCAGAAACAATTCAGCAATTCATTTTTTCAGGTAGCCAAAAGTTCTTTCCCAGATGGCACTAAAAAGGTCAGATTCAAGTTGGACGCTATTCTGAAAAAAAACTATAGTTCACAAAACGTAATTGGAATTGTAGAAGGTTCTGGCAAATCCGATTCTGTTATTATTATTTCTGCTCATTATGATCATTTGGGTACAATGGGCAAAAAAGTATATTTCCCAGGAGCGAATGACAATGCAAGTGGAGTCTCAATGCTCTTGGAATTAGCCAAATACTATTCTCAAAAAGAGAATAGACCCAAATTTACAATTGTATTTATGGCTTTCGGAGCCGAGGAAATTGGTCTGATCGGGTCACGATATTTCACTGAAAACCCTTTGTTTCCATTGAAAAAGATAAAATTTATGATCAACTTGGACTTGCTGGGAACAGGGGATGACGGAATGACAGTGGTAAACGCCACACTTCACCCTGAAGAATACAATAAATTACTTGAAATAAACGAAACCCTGAAGCTACTTCCTGCGATAAAAAGAAGAGGTCCGGCGGCAAACTCTGATCATTTCTTTTTCTCAGAAAAGGGAGTACCAGCTTTCTTCTTTTATACCCTTGGTGGCATAAGTGCATACCATGATGTAATGGACAGACCGGAAACTTTACCTCTTACAAGATTTAAAGAGGTCTTCAGTCTAATTACAACCTTTGTAAAGAAAATTTAAATGGCAGCAATCGAATTAAGAATGAACGCTCTTCTGCTAAAAGTTCTGGGTCCTGTTTTCGTTTTAATAGGTCTTGCAGTTCAATACTATCCTTTGAATGCAGATCTATTTAGCAAATCTCTTGTTTCAAATATGTTTTATATTGATGCGGGCTTAATCGCTTGTATTGTACTTTTTACAAATAATATTAAGCTGATGAGGGTATTTAATTACCTTCTTGGCCTTGCCCTCATCTGCCTTGTTGCAGCTACATGGTTTACACTGTTTCCCGCTGACTATTTCAAATACACTATGGGGAACAAATTGTTAAACACCAACATAGGAATGATACTAATTTTTACCTCTGTTTTCTGGGACAGTAAAAAGTAAATCGACATTAAAGGATATTAAGGGATTGTTCCTTAATCTTCTCCAGTTCTTCTTTCATTTCAACTACCAACTTCTGGATATTCGCATCGTTAGCTTTAGAGCCGATAGTGTTTATTTCCCTTCCTATTTCCTGACTTATAAAGCCAAGCTTCTTTCCGCTCTTATCCACTTTCATATTTTCCAGGAAGAAGTCAAGATGATTGTTCAATCTAACTTTTTCCTCAGTAATGTCAAGTTTTTCAATGTAATAAATAAGCTCCTGCTCAAATCTGCTTTTGTCCATTTGTTCATTGCCAAACTCTACAAAATGCGCTTTAATCCGCTCACGTATCATTTGAATCCTTTGTGGATCAAATTCTGAAACTCGTTCAAGCAATTCCTTAATTCGAATGATATAGCTTTTTAACTTTTCACCAAGTGCTGCTCCCTCTGCCTGTCTGAATTTATCGCATTGATCAAGAGCTTTGCCAATAACAGATACTATTACTTCCCACTCTTTTGAATTATCCTCATTATCCAGATCCTGATTCACTGCTTTGGGCATTGTTAAAGCAATCTTGAAAAGATCACTTTCTTTAGTTCCCACAAAAGCTGCAGCCTCTACAAGATCATCATAATATTTTTTAACAAGCTCTTTGTTTATAGAAACCCTCGGTTTGGCATCAACTTTTGTTTGCACATCCAAAGAAATGCTGATTTTCCCCCTTTCAAGTGTATTGCTCACCATATTTCGGATTTCCATTTCTTTATCCTGATATTCTTTTGGAAGTCTAAGTCCCAAATCCAAAAACTTGGAATTTAAAGATTTAATTTCCACCTTAATTTCAATATTTTCAGCATCCGACTTTACCATTCCAAAGCCGGTCATTGACCTAAGTGTCGTCATTCTATAAATATTTAAATAAAGAAAAACCCTAGTAGTCTGTAAACTCAATGAGGCATTTTTCAAATACGAAAGGTAAAAGTAATTTTTTTCTTCATAAATTCTTTAATTAAACAGCACTAAATGTCTTAATTTTAATTATCCGATCATACTGTTTTAAGGATTCGACAACTTTTGGATATCTCAATTTACAGGAAGAGACTCTTTAACTCTCCTACGAAGCAGCTCCTAACAACAAAAAATAACATGATTTTGCATAATGTCACGCAAAAAAAATCTTTTAAAAAATAAAGGGGACTGACATTTAAGTCAATCCCCTTTTATCTTTATTAGTGATCCTAATTATTAATTAGCAACTACAACTTTATTCTTAAGAAGATATTCTGCAATTTGAATAGCATTCGTTGCTGCACCTTTTCTAAGATTATCAGCTACGATCCACATGTTTAAAGTTTTAGGCTGCGTTTCATCTCTTCTTAATCTTCCAACAAATACTTCATCACGATTATGAGCATTCATAGGCATAGGGTATTTCAGATTTTTCACATCATCTTCCAAAATAACACCTTCAGCGCTACCTAGGATCTTTTTAACCTCTTCCATATCAAATTCATTTTCAAATTCAATATTAACTGATTCAGAATGCCCACCCATTACCGGTATCCTTACTGTAGTGGCAGTTACTTTTATAGAATCGTCTCCCATGATCTTTTTAGTCTCATTGATCATTTTCATCTCCTCTTTTGTATATCCATTTTCTGTAAATACATCAATGTGAGGTATTACATTAAGGTCAATCGGATATGCATAAGCCATTGGACCATCAACGCCGTTTCTTTCATTCATTAATTGGTCTACAGCTTTTTTACCAGTACCAGTTACAGACTGGTAAGTAGAAACTACAATTCTCTTGATTTTATATTTTTTGTGCAAAGGATTCAATGCAACTACCATCTGTATTGTAGAACAGTTTGGGTTAGCAATGATTTTATCTTCCTTTGTCAAGGTATTTGCATTGATTTCAGGAACTACAAGTTTCTTTGTAGGGTCCATTCTCCAGGCAGAAGAGTTATCAATTACAGTGATACCAGCTTCTGCAAATTTTGGAGCAAGCTCCAGAGAAGTACTTCCACCAGCAGAAAATATTGCAAAGTGAGGTTTCTTACTGATTGCAGTGGCTGCATCGACCACCTTATATGGCTTACCCTTGAAAATGATTTCTTTTCCAACAGATCTTTCAGAAGCAACAGGTAATAGTTCTGTTACAGGAAGATTTCTCTCCTCCAGCACTTTTAAAATTTGTCCACCAACTAAGCCGGTAGCACCTACTACTGCAATTTTCATTTTTGTATTATTTTTTATTGAATTTTTATTCAAAGGCAAAATTAATCAATTTATTATTATTTTTACCATGTGAAAACCAGCTATTTCTTACTTTTTTTATTCTCTTATATTCAGAGTTTTGCACAGTTTAATGACTCTTTCTCTGATAATAATTTCAACTCATCCCCTAGGTGGACGGGAGATACTGCTTTATTTTTTATAAATGCAGATCTGCAGCTTCAAAGCTCCGGCAAGCAGCAAAGTGAAGAAATCTACCTAGCTACAAGAAATATTTTAACAACAAACGCTGAATGGCATTTTTGGGTAAAAATGCCGTTTAACCCCAGTAGCAGCAATTATGTAAAGATTTATTTAACCAGCTCCTCTCCTAACCTGACCAATTCATTATATGGATACTACTTGAAAATCGGTGGATCAAGTGGAAACATTGATGGAATTGATTTATACAGACAAGATGGAGCCTCTTCTATTAAACTAAGTACAGGAATTCCAGGCAGAGCAGGTAAGAACAGCAATACTTTAAGAATTAAAGTTATAAGAGATTTAAACTATATGTGGAAAGTTTTTTCGGACACATTAGGTGGATTCGATTTTTCACCTGAACTCTCTTTTCAAGATTCAACTTATAAAACCGGAGATTACTTTGGGATAACCTGTATACACAGTTCAACCAGAAATAAAGACTTTTATTTTGATGACATTTCAATTCAAAGAGCTCCTCTTTCAATAATTGATTTAAAAGTTTCCAACGCCACTGACATTGTTATTCAATTCAACAAAAAAATTTCCAGATCCGTTAAAACTCATAATATTAAAATTAACAATTCTTATATCAGAGATATAGCTTTTGTTAACGACTCTGTCTTGATTCTCAAATCTGAAGTCATCTTCAGAAAAGGGAAAAATATACTTGCTATTGATGGCATTCTGGATCTTCACCTGAAAGAAACACTGCAAGACTCTTTTGAATTTAATTACAGACCAGCAATAGAGCCCGGCAGCGTTTTAATAACTGAAATTTATTCGGACCCTACCCCCAGCAAGGGGCTTCCGGAAGAAGAATATATTGAATTGTACAACAATTCTTTTGACACTATCAATCTTGCCGGATGGCGATTTTCTGATCCTTCTGTTTCAGGAGTATTACCATCAGTTGAAATATTTCCCAAGTCATACCTCATTATCTGTCCCTCACCTTCGATTGCTGAATTTAGGCCTTTCGGAAAAGTCATTGGTATTACTCCCTGGCCATCATTGAATAATGCATCTGACTCTCTTAACCTTAAAGATCCATCGGGAAAAATTATTCATTCTGTCAATTATTCTTTGGACTGGTTTACCAATAGGTTAAGTATGGAAGGAGGTGTCGCTTTAGAAATGATAGACCTTTCAAACCCTTGTGGAGAAAGTGATAATTGGGATGGGTCAGTTGCATCAATAGGAGGCACACCTGGTAGTGAAAATTCAGTAAATTCAATCAAACCGGATTTACAAGGACCGATAATTAAAAACGTCCAGCTTCTTGATTCTCTGACTATTCTAATTGAATTAGATGAAAAACTGGATATTTCTAATCAAATCAGAGAAGACAACATTACAATATCACCTGAAACTGGGATACAAAACGCAATGTATAAAGAGAATAAAAATATTCTGATTGCTCTTACCAATGCCATAAAGGTCAGCACATTATATCAGATTTCATTAAATGGAATAAGAGATTGCAACGGAAATTACATAGCGAAAAATCAGGTATCATTTGCTTTACCTGAAATTCCCCATGAAGGAGATGTTCTGATTAATGAAATCCTGTTTAACCCATATCCCGGAGGAGCTGATTTTGTTGAGCTTTATAACAATTCAGCTCATTTTATTGACCTTAAAAACTGGAGAATATTCAATGCAGAAAATAAGAATGCTACTACTTTTTCAATTTCCACTAGACCACTGATTATGGAGCCCATGCAATTTCTGGTATTGACATCCGATCCAAAATCATTGATAAATCAATATCCGAATGGTAAATCCAAAAATTTTATAAAAATGAGTTCAATGCCATCTTTTAATGATGACTCAGGAAATATTAGTTTGTTAAATTCATCGGGTGAACTTTTTGATAGTTTTAGCTACACTGAAAAAATGCATCATAAGATCCTTAAAGATCCTGAAGGGATCAGTCTCGAAAGGATTTCTTTTACAAATCCGACAGCAGATGAATCTAACTGGCATTCGGCTGCATCCGGAATCAGGTCAACTCCTGGCTATGGTAATAGTCAGCATTTCGAATTTGAGACTTTAGAAAATTCCTTTTCTGTACAACCATTGAAGTTCTCTCCTAATGATGACGGCAAAAATGATTTTGCTTTATTGACATACCGACTTGATAATCCTGGTGAAATCGCAACCATCACAGTTCTTGATGGACTAGGAAGAGAGATAAAAAAAATTGCATCTAATCAACTTTTAGGAAATGAAGGTTTTTTCCAATGGGATGGGATTGCTGAGGATAATCGGAAAGCAGACATTGGAGTTTATATGATCATATTTGAAATTTTCCGTCTGAACGGGGAAAAACAAAAGTTTAAGAAGGCGGTTATATTATCATACTGATGTTCAGTATATTAATATCTAAATGTAGCATTTTATGAAATGCCTGATCAATGATATAATTTCTTCCTGTATGGAAAAAAACAAGGAAGTAGATGTAATAGACCGCTACCTGCGTATGAAACACCATATTGAAATGGACAGACAGTCAATTATTTCACGCATAAAAGCGGTAAAACAGAATTATAATTTCTAATAAGGGAAATTTCCCTTAAATAAATAATTCTGTTCAACTTGCTGACCACAAAGTTTTAACAATTAATTTATTGGATCTTTCCCAGGGATACCATTTTTTATACTAAATTTGCACCAAAAATCAGGGAATTCCGTTTCTCAACAAAAAGAGGTAAACTTTTCGTCCCGTTTTTTAATATAAAATAAATCCGCGTTATGGCAGAAGAAAAACTCAGATACTCCGACGAAGAATTAAAGGAGTTTCAGCAGCTTATAGCTGACAAACTGGATAGAGCCAGAAAAGAATTAAATTACATTAAGGAAACTCTGAGCCGAAGAAATGATTCTGGAACTGACAATACAGCAGGTACGTTAAAACTGCTTGAAGATGGTGCTGATACTGCCGAAAAAGAAAGCTTTACACAGCTTGCTGCAAGGCAACAGAAATTTATTCAGCAGCTTGAAAATGCCATGGCCAGAATTAAAAACGGAACTTATGGTATTTGTGTAGATTCAGGAAAACTTATTCCAAAAGAACGTCTTCGTGCTGTTCCTCACACCCAGCATTCAATAGAGGCAAAACTTAATAGAAAAGACTAATTTGGATTTCCTTCAGCATCATATTGAGAGTTTAATCTTTTGTTCTCCCGACCCCATAAAGGCGGAAGATATAAGAACCTGTCTTTCTGAAATGTTTGAAGCAGAGGTACCTATTGAAGATATTCAAGCTTCATTGGAGAATCTTCTTCAAAAGTATGAAGATGATAATTACCCATTTAAAGTTTTTTCAATGGGAGGAGGTTATCAGTTTCTGACGAAACCTGCCTATCAATCCAGTATTAGTATTTTGCTCAAGCAAAAATCTAAAAAAAGATTATCGACGTCTGCACTTGAAACTTGTGCTATTATAGCTTACAAACAACCTATTACCAAACATCAGATAGAGCAGATCAGAGGAGTAAACTGCGACTATGCAATTCAAAAACTTCTTGAAAAAGAACTTGTTGAAATTCAAGGTAAATCTGATGGGGTTGGCAGGCCGATTCTATATGGTACCACCGCCAAGTTTATGGAATATTTCGGCATCAATAGTCTTAAAGATTTGCCTATGCCAAAAGATTTCTCGAAAGATGAAAATGAGATCGGCGACGAGGTGGAAAAAGAACATGAAATTATTGCTGCTGAGTTAGAAGAAATGGAATTTAAGGCTCAGGACAGCAATAGCACGGAAACTCAAAATAAGGAAAACAACACTCAGGATACTTTTCGAGACTTTTCTTCTCAGGCCAATTCCAATTCCCAATCAGAAGAAGATTTTTCCTCAGAAAGTCAAAACCCATTAGAGCCTGAGCAATAAAATTCCCACAAAAAAAATTTATTTGTATTAAAATAATCAGGAACATAATTTCCTGATTATTTTTTTATGAACTTTGAATAATAATATTATTGAATTATGAAAAAGGATCAACCTCAGAGGAAAGGCAGAGGGGCTTCGGATAGAGACAAGGCTTCTAAGTTTTCTTCAAAAAAATCTTCTACACCAAAGAGTGATGGAGCATCAGGAACCCGCCCCTCCAGAAAATCTTCTTTTGCTGCGAAGAAAACACCAGCAGGTCGTGTACCAGCAGGAAAACCAAGAAGAAAATTTGATTCTCAGGGAGATTCAGGAAAACCAGAAAGACCCTCCGAATTTAAAGGTAAAAAATCCGCAGAAGGAAGGAAACCAAACTCTTTGTCTGGATCAGGAAAAGGAAGAGATTTTAAAAAAGATTCATCAAGAGATTCTGACAATAGAAGAAATAAATTTGTAAGAAATAAATTTGGTGAAGATCCTAAAGCCAAAACTCCTGAATTTAAAGGGAGAGAAAGAGAAGGAGATCAAAAAAGAGGAAGAAAATCAGATTCAACTTTTGATAGCAAAAAAAGATCGTCCTCAGATGAAAAGTCATTTAGGGGCAAACCGAGAGGGAAAAGTGAGGAAACACGATCTGGGAAATCTTTTTCTAAGCCGAAACAAGACTGGAAAACAGTTTCTGGGAAACCGGAAGATAGGCCTTTCAAAAAGACAGGATTAAAAAACTATTCAGATAAGCCATCATTCAAAAAGTCATTCTCAAAATCTAAGGATGAAGAATATGACGGGGGGGATAATGATATCGAAAAATCGTCTGAAGAAACAAGCTCAAAAAGACCCTTCAAAAAAACTGAAGGGAAGAAATCCGGTGTTAGAAATAAAACTTCATCTGACGAAATAAGACTAAACAGATATATTTCTAATGCAGGAGTATGCTCAAGAAGAGAGGCAGATGTACTTATTTCCGACGGACTTATCAAAGTCAACGGAAAAGTTGTGACTGAAATGGGCTATAAAGTAAAGAAAGGCGATACGGTTAAGTATGGCAGTAAAATACTTTCCCCTGAAAAGCTTGTATATGTACTCATCAACAAGCCTAAAGATTTTATCACCACCACTGATGATGAAAATGAACGCAAGACTGTGATGGACCTTGTGAAAAACGTAGGCCCTGAAAGAATTTACCCTGTTGGAAGACTTGACAGAAATA
Organism: Sporocytophaga myxococcoides; assembly: GCF_000775915.1. Taxonomy (NCBI): domain Bacteria; kingdom Pseudomonadati; phylum Bacteroidota; class Cytophagia; order Cytophagales; family Cytophagaceae; genus Sporocytophaga; species Sporocytophaga myxococcoides. Next base: position 70,743 of record NZ_BBLT01000002.1, on the reverse strand, counting down.
CTACAGGCTTGCTTCTTTTCACTAATGATGGAGAACTTGCGGAGAAATTAATGCATCCATCTAACCGGACAAAAAAATTATATCAGGCAGAGCTAAGCAAGCCTATGAGTCATGAAGATTTTGCCAGGTTAAAGAACGGAATTACTCTAGAAGACGGTCCAATTAAACCAGACCAGCTTGAATTTGTAACTCCTGATGGCTGGGTGATCGGAATTCAGGTACATGAAGGCAGGAACAGGCTTGTCAGAAGGATGTTCGAACATTTGGGATATGAAGTAGCCCGACTGGACAGAGTTATGTATGCAGGGCTAACAAAAAGAGATTTACCAAGAGGTCACTGGAGACATCTGACAGAGAAAGAAGTAATAAAGTTGAAGCACTTAGGACATTAATTAAATGTTCCTTTTATAAAACTCACCAAGGCTGCTCTAACAAAGGGCAGCCTTATTTTTTGTCAAATAAACTCTGAACTGAATGCTCAAAAATCAGCAAAAAAATATAAATTAATCCTCAATAAATGCAACCAAGTTTCTCATTAAATCGATAGTGATTGAATAAACAATCCAAGAGGATTTAAATTATTAACTGGTTGTAATTTGAATCAATCTCTTAATAAATTTTAAAATTAAATTTGGCCCGAAAGAGATACGAATATGATAGAAGAAAAAAATAAAGCTCCAGAACCCGGTTTTACTATATTATTCGTTTTAAAAATAAAAAAGGGCCCTTTTGAGGCCCCTGTGGGAACGAGTGGAATCGAACCACCGACACAAGGATTTTCAGTCCTTTGCTCTACCAACTGAGCTACGTTCCCGATTAAGTGGCGCAAAGATATTAGGTTTTGATAACTAAACAAACAATATTTACATAAATTTTAAAATATTTTCATTTATGGAATTTTTACCCCAGGTTATTTTCTTGATTCTTCTTTCTGTATCAGGATTTTTCATAACAAAAAGCATCTTGAGAATAAGAAGAAATATTTTATTGGGTAGAGACGTCAACCTGTATGACCGGCCGCGAGAAAGGCTTAAAATGATGGTATTGGTTGCTTTGGGTCAAAAAAAGATGTTTAAAAAACCTTTACCTGCCATTCTTCACCTCTTTGTTTATCTCGGCTTTATAATCATAAACATTGAAGTCCTTGAAATTATAATTGACGGACTGTTTGGAACCCACAGAATATTTGCCCCGGTCTTTAAAGGCTTATATCCTTCCCTGATCAATATATTCGAATTCCTGGCCATTTCAGTACTAGTCTCATGTGCTATTTTCTTAGTCAGAAGAAATATTATAAAAGTAAAAAGATTTGATGGAGAAGAAATGAAGCGTTGGCCAAAGCTAGATGCAAACCTTATTCTTTCCATTGAAATTTTTCTTATGATTTGCTTCCTTAGCATGAACACCTCTGATGGCATACTACAATCAAGAGGCTCTGAACACTATATTTCTACAGGTGATTTCTTCTTTACAAGTTTTCTGAAGCCATTATTTAATGGTCTGGGAACTTCTGAATTGATATTTATTGAAAGATTTGGATGGTGGGCACATATCATGGGGATATTTGCTTTTGCCATGTATGTATTCACAGATTCAAAGCATCTGCATATTTTTATTTCTTTCCCCAATACTTATTTCAGTAAACTGGACCCGGCAGGTAGATTATCAAATATGCCTGAAGTAACCAAAGAGGTTAAATTAATGCTTAATCTTCCTGTTGATTCAGGCAATGAAAATGTAGCACCCGGAAGGTTTGGGGCAAAAGATGTTCAAGATCTGACTTGGAAAAATTTAATGGAGGCATATAGCTGCACAGAGTGTGGCAGATGCACATCTCAATGCCCTGCTAATCTGACAGGTAAAAAACTGAGTCCCAGGAAAATCATGATGGATACAAGAGACAGACTTGAAGAAGTGGGAAGGAATATTGAAGCAAACGGAAAAGACCATCAGGACGGTAAATCTTTACTTGGGGATTATATTACAGTGGAAGAGATTATGGCTTGTACTACCTGCAACGCATGTGTTGAGGCCTGTCCAGTAAATATCGATCCGGTTAGCATTATCCTTCAGCTCAGAAGATTCAAAATAATGGAGGAATCACAAGCTCCTGCTGCATGGAATGGTATGTTTTCCAATATTGAGAACAACTTTGCACCGTGGAAATTTTCCCCTTCGGACAGGTTAAACTGGGTTCAAAAATTAAATCAATAAATAATTGAAGTTGATAAAGATATGAGTGAAAATATGATAAATGTTCCAACAATGGCCGAGCTGGCAGCAAAAGGAGTAACTCCGGAAATTTTATTCTGGGTAGGTTGTGCAGGCTCCTTTGACGAACGTGCAAAATCAATTACTGCAGCATTTGTTAAAATTTTAAATAAACTATCTGTTAACTTTGCAGTTTTAGGGACAGAAGAATCATGTACGGGAGAACCTGCGAAAAGAGCCGGAAATGAATTCCTTTTTCAGGTTCAGGCAGTGAGTAATATTGAAGTATTGAATGCTTATGGGATAAAAAAAATTGTAACAGCATGTCCTCATTGCTTTAATACCATCAAAAACGAATATCCGGAACTTGGTGGAAACTATGAAGTGCTTCACCATTCTGAATTCCTTCAACAACTTATTAATGAAGGAAAAATAAAATTGCAGGGGGGAGGTGAATTTAAAGGTAAAAAAATAACTTACCATGACTCTTGTTACCTTGGACGCTCAAACAATATATATGAAGCACCAAGAAAAGTACTTGAAATTCTGGATGCTGAACTGGTTGAAATGAAAAGATCCAGAACTAAAGGTTTGTGCTGTGGAGCAGGTGGGGCACAAATGTTTAAAGAACCCGAGCCCGGTTTCAAGGATATAAATATTGAAAGAACAGAAGAGGCGATCGGAACAGGAGCAAAAGTTATTGCAGCAGCTTGTCCCTTTTGCATGACTATGTTATCTGATGGAGTTAAAAACAAAGAAAAAGAATCTGAAATAAAAGTTTACGATATTGCAGAATTAATTGCCAAGTACGAAGGACTATAAAATGATTATTCCAGAACAACCCAAAATTGCCAGTTTTCCAGAAACTTCTAAAGTCTGGGTATATCAATCGGACAGAGAATTTTCGTTAGAAGAACAGGACTATATTTCTGAAAAATTATATACATTCATTTCAGGATGGGAAAGTCATGGCAGAAAGCTCACAGGCACTTTTGAAATCCGATTCAACAGATTTATCATTTTAGCTGTTGATGAAAGTATATCAGATGCAAGTGGTTGTTCTATTGATAAATCTGTCGTAATAATAAGAGAGATAGCTTCACAGACAGGCACTAATCTCCTCGACAGATCCTTAGTGGCGTACAAAAATGCCTCATCTCCAATCCACATTGTAAAATTTAACGAAGTTTCCACTGCCATAAAGCAAGGTATAATTACAAAGGAAACTCTGATCTATAACAATACAATTAGCAGTCTTCAGGAATTGCAAATGAACTGGGAAATACCCGCTAAAAACTCTTGGGCATCCCGTTTTTTTAATAACTGACAGGCAAATAATTATATTTTTCAAAAAGTTTTTTAAATTTGATATTTTAAGGGAATATGTTGAAATAATTTCAGCATATACTCTTTTAATATATGCATATTTGTGCAAAGCATAGTTTAGACTATTTATAAAAACTCAAGATGAAGCTCAATCTTTCTAAATTCTTTTGTTTACTGGTAATTCTTGCAGGCTGTACTCCTTCAGCCATGAAATCCTATAAAAAAGGAATGCAACATTATGAGCAGGCCGAATATCAGCCTGCAATTGAAAACTTTCAGCAATCTGTAAGTAAAGGAGGGCCATCAGATGCGAATTATTATATCGCAGAATCGTTCAGACGGTCCAACAGAATGCAGGAGGCTGAGCCCTTTTATGCGAAAGCTGTAGAAAACAATACCAATCAGGAAGAAGCATATTACTATTACGGATTTGCACTTAAAGCGGTTGGCAATTATGTTGGCGCAGCTAAACAACTTTCAAATTATGTTAAAATAGGCCAGAACTTTGACCTTGTAAACAGGGCAAAGAATGAGCTGGAAAATCTTAAAGTTCTTAATGACATAGTTGAGAAGAAGTCTTATTTCGAGGTTAAAAACCTTGACAAGCTGAATTCGCCATTTACAGAATATTCTCCGACTTTCAAAAATGACAAGCTGTATTTTACCTCCAACAGAGATGCACAAAAAATGCATACTGCCTCAGGAACAGGATTTACGGATTTATATGAGTTTATTTTTGATGGTGCAGACTATTTCAGTGGCCAGGCAAGAAAACTCCCTGAAGCTATCAATACTGAAGATGCGCATGAAGCGTCAGCAACCTTCTCCAAAGATGGCAAAACAATGATTTTTTCTCGTGGAAATACAGGTAGCAAAAAAGGCGCTAAAGACGTGGATATTTACGAATCAGTTCTGCAAGCTGGTGTCTGGTCTGAGCCTAAGATGCTTCCAATAAGTGACCCGGATGCATGGGACTCCTCTCCTGCTCTTTCTGCTGATGGAAAAACACTTTACTTTGCATCAAACAGAGAAAGCGGTGATGCTAACGGAGGGGTAGATATTTATAAGGCAACAAAGGATGAAAAAGGAGAATGGGGAAATGTAACCAACCTTGGCACTCCAATAAATACCAGAGGTAATGAGCTTTTCCCCTATGAAGATAGCAGAGGGATATTCTACTTCTCTTCAGATGGACACCCATCTCTGGGAGGTATGGATTTGTTTGTTGTGAGAAAAGATTCAACCAAAAACAAACTAAAAATTGAAAACTTAGGTCGTCCTATCAATACAAGCTATGATGACTTCGCTATTACATTTAAAGATACGTTGACTGGTTATTTCTCTTCCAATAGACCAAATGGAAAAGGAGATGATGATATTTATGAGTTTCTTGACAAGTCTAAAATTAAAATCGCCCATTATATTCTGGATGGTTTAATAGTGGGAGTTACTAAGGATGATAAAACAGAGATACCTTTGGACTCAGCAAGAATTCAGCTGGTAAGCGCAAAGGGAGATACCATTGCAGCACTTACCTCAAATGCTGCCGGGAAATATACCTATGAGATCGAACCAGAAACCCGTTATAAAATTATAGGAGCAAGGTTTGGTTATTTAAAAGAAAGCAATGGAGAACTCTCAACTGTCGGGACCAAAATTCCGTTTGAAAAATTAGGTCCGGGTGAATCCTTTATAAAAATTCCTTATAAAATGGTATTACCCAAAATCGAGGTTGGCGTAACCATAGTAATTGATAATATTTACTACGACTTTAACAAGTGGGATATCAGACCGGATGCAGCTTTGGAATTGCTAAAAATTGTTCAATTACTCGTTGACAATCCAGAGATAAAAATTGAATTAAGTTCGCATACAGATGAAAGGGGGTCCGCAGATTACAACAGAAAACTTTCTCAAAAACGTGCTCAGTCAGCTGTAGATTATATTATTTCCAAGGGCATAGCAAAAGATAGAATTACACCGAAAGGTTATGGAGAGGACAAGCCTCTTGTTAAAAATGCTCAGACTGAAGAAGATCACCAGAGAAACCGTCGTACAGAGTTTACAATCACCAATGTAACAAATCCTAATATAACCATTAAGAAAAAGGATGAGGCTGAAGGAGATCAAACAATAAAGATCAAGATGAAAGGTGAAGATGAAGATAGTACAGGCACAAGTGAAGAAATTAAGTCTGAATAATCATTAAAGATAAATCCTAGAAAGTCCCGGTCAGAAACCGGGACTTTTTTTATTTTTGTAATTCCAAAAATTAATTAAATGAGTAACGACAGATACATGCAGAGAGGAGTTTCCTCATCCAAAGAAGACGTACATAATGCTATTAAAACACTTGATAAAGGATTGTTCCCAAAAGCATTCTGCAAAATTGTACCCGATTTTTTAGGAGGAGACAAGGATTATTGCAATGTTATGCATGCAGATGGTGCCGGGACAAAATCCTCACTTGCATATATTTACTGGAAAGAAACCGGGGATATATCTGTCTGGAAGGGAATTGCACAAGATGCCATTATTATGAATATTGATGACCTGCTGTGTGTCGGAGCATTGGATACAATATTACTTTCCTCCACAATAGGAAGGAACAAAAACCTGATTCCGGGAGAGGTAATCGCTGAAATCATCAATGGTACTGAAGATGTTCTTCAAATGCTAAGAGATAATGGTATAGAAATATACAGTACAGGTGGAGAAACTGCTGACGTAGGCGATCTCGTCAGAACAGTAATTGTAGATAGTACTGTAATTTCAAGAATGAAAAGAAGTGACGTAATCAGTAATGACAGAATAAAAGAAGGTGATGTAATAGTGGGTATGGCATCCTATGGACAGGCAACTTATGAAAAATTTTACAATGGAGGAATGGGCAGCAATGGCCTAACTTCGGCAAGACACGATGTTTTTTCAAAAGAATTAGCTGCAAAATACCCTGAAAGCTTCGACCAGGCAATCTCATCTGATCTTGTATATTCAGGTTCAAGAAATATAACTGATAAAATAAATGATGTTCCTGTTGATCTTGGTAAATTAGTATTATCACCAACAAGAACATATGCCCCTGTTATGAAAGAAATTCTCAATCAGCACAGGTCAAACATTCATGGAGCAGTCCATTGCAGCGGAGGCGGACAAACAAAGATTCTTCATTTTATAGAAAATTTACACATTGTAAAAGATAATCTATTCCCTGTTCCCCCATTATTTGAGGTAATACAAATAGAAAGTGGAACCGACTGGAAAGAAATGTATAAAGTTTTCAATATGGGGCACAGAATGGAATTGTATCTTGAGGAAAAACATGCTCAGGAAATCATCAAAATAGCCCAATCATTCAATATTGAAGCACAAATAGTTGGGAAGGTTGAAAAAGGTGAAGGTAAAACCCTTACAATCAAATCTGAAAAAGGGGAATTTAAATACCAAGGCTAAAAAGCATCTTAAAAACAAACAAAAAAACATAAGACAGGATCATTATTCCGTCTATACCTACCATATAATAGAGATCCGACCTGGATCTCTTTATTTTTAAAATTAAAAATATTGCTAAAATTCCGATTGCCAGACGTGAATAAAAGGTATAATCCAGACCATAAAAAAGGCAACCCAACAAAATAAATAGAATCAGTAAAATAACAGAAAGTAACTTTGCCCCTCCAAAGCCCATTAAAGTAGGCAGAGTATCGATGTTATTTCTTTTATCCAATTCTATATCTCTAATATCGAACGGTATGGCAAGTGCTAGGATAAAAATAAACCTCTGTACAAAAATTTCAATCACCTCTTTATCAAAAAAACCAAGCCCTTTATTAATGGAAGGAAGAACTACTGTACTAACAGACCAGACATAGGAAATGAGAAAAATTTTCAGAAAAGGAATTCTTTTAAAATTTAATAAAGGTGCAGAATAAAAAAGACTAAATACAGCAAGATGCATTGTAAACCAAATTACTTTACTCGAAATAAAAAACAAAGAGACGAGTAAGCCCATCAAAAAAAATACAAACAAGTTCTTTATGAGAACAGAATGCCGCATTCTCCAGATATTTCTAGGCAGTGAAGCATCATCTCCTGCTTTTTTATACCAGATATGCACATTATAGGTTAGGAAAGTCGAAGCAAAAATAAAAAGTAAGAAAGGAACATCGTGAGATCCAAAATTAGTATTGAGTATAAGAAAAGTAGATAATGTAAGCGTAATGGAACTTACACTAATAAAAAGATTTGAGAAAATGACAAATTGGAAAAGTCTCTGTATCAAATATTTTCCGGATAAAACAAAAAAGCTCATCAAAGTAGATGAGCTTTTTTCAATATTACTTAATATTTATTTAGAAAGTGCCTCTGCTCCGGCAACAATCTCCAGGATCTCTTTGGTAATCGCAGCCTGCCTTGTTCTGTTGTACATCAGACGAAGCTCTTTCAAAAGTTCTTTGGCATTTTCGGTAGCTTTATCCATCGCAGTCATACGAGCACCGTGCTCAGAAGCAAAAGACTCTAATAAAGCTTTGTAGAACTGAATTTTCAAAGATTTAGGAATTAATCCTTTGACAATTTCTTCTTTAGAAGGTTCAAAGATATAATCAATTTCCTGATCTTTAGAAGAATTCTGCTCTTCAGAACTATCCTGAATCAAAGGAAGAAACTGTTCTGTTTTCACAACCTGAGTCGCAACATTTTTGAACTCATTATAAACTATAACAACTTCATCATATTCCTTATTAAGGAATCCTTCCATTGCAAACTCAGCTGCTTTTCTTGCTGTACTGAAATTTAACTCATGAAACATTCCTGCATAATCAGGAATTACATTAGCTCCTCTTTTTTGGAAAGTATCTAATCCTTTCTTTCCAATACAAAGAAATTTAACATTTCCCTGTTCATACTGAGCTTTGTACCTTCCATTAACAAGAGCAAGAGCAGCTTTTATTGAGTTAGTATTAAAAGCTCCTGCCAAACCTCTGTCAGAAGTAACGACAACGATCAATACGTTTTTTACTTCTCTTATCTCAGAGTATGGATTTTCTACAGATCCTTCAAGACTTGCAGTTATATTATTTAATATTCCATTGAGCTTTTCAGCGTAAGGACGAATCTTGATAATATTGTCCTGAGCTCTTCTAAGCTTAGCAGCAGCAACCATTTTCATGGCTTTGGTAATCTGCTGTGTAGAATTAATGGAAATAATCCTTCCTCTGACCTCTTTAAGACTTGGCATAATTAATTATTATATTTCTTCGCAAGGTCTTTAGCAACCTTCTTTAAAACTTCAGTTACTGAATCATCAATTTTACCTGCACGGATAGCATCAAGAGTCTCTTTATGAGAAACTTTCAGGAAGTTAGAAAACTCATTTTCAAAGGTCTTAACGTCTTTTACAGGAACGTTATCGATGTATCCATTAGATGAAACGTAAATAATTGCAACCTGGAACTCAACAGCAACAGGAGAATATTGAGCTTGCTTCAAAATTTCAAGGTTTCTTCTACCTCTTTCAATAATCAATTTAGTAGCAGCATCAAGATCAGAACCGAATTTAGCGAAAGCTTCAAGTTCTCTGAATTGCGCCTGGTCAAGTTTTAAAGTACCAGCTACTTTCTTCATTGATTTAATCTGAGCTGAACCTCCTACCCTAGATACTGAAATACCAACGTTGATCGCAGGACGAACGCCTGAGTTGAACAAGTTAGTTTCAAGGAATATCTGACCGTCAGTAATAGAGATTACGTTTGTAGGAATATATGCAGAAACGTCACCAGCCTGAGTTTCGATGATCGGTAATGCTGTTAGTGATCCACCACCCTTAACGATTCCTTTAAGTGAATCTGGAAGATCATTCATGTTTTTAGCAATATCATCAGATGCAATGATTTTCGCAGCTCTCTCTAATAAACGGCTGTGTAGATAGAACACGTCACCTGGATAAGCCTCACGTCCCGGAGGTCTTCTCAAAAGAAGAGAAACTTCTCTGTAAGCAACTGCCTGCTTAGAAAGATCATCATAAACAACAAGAGCAGGTCTTCCTGTATCTCTGAAAAACTCACCAACTGCAGCACCTGTAAATGGCGCAAAGAATTGCATTGGAGCAGGATCAGCTGCAGATGCAGATACCACTACCGTGTAAGCCATTGCTCCTCCTTTTTCAAGAGCAGCCACAACCTGTGCAACAGTACTTGCTTTTTGTCCTACTGCAACATATATACAGAATACAGGCTGACCTTTGTCATAGTATTCCTTTTGATTAAGGATAGTATCGATTGCAACAGCTGTTTTTCCAGTTTGTCTGTCACCGATGATAAGCTCTCTTTGTCCTCTACCAATAGGTATCATAGAGTCAATTGCTTTGATACCTGTTTGTAAAGGCTCATTTACCGGCTGTCTGAAAATTACCCCTGGAGCTTTTCTTTCCAATGGCATATCATACAAATCACCAGTTACAGGTCCTTTACCATCTATTGGATTTCCTAGTGTATCAATAACACGGCCAACAAGACCATTACCTACTTTAACGTAAGCAATCTGCTTTGTACGTTTTACTGTATCACCTTCTTTAATATCACTATAGTCACCTAGTAATACAGCTCCTACATTGTCTTCTTCAAGGTTCAACACCAATGCTCTTAATCCGTTCTGGAACTCAAGAAGCTCTCCGGATTGAGCTTTTGATAGCCCGTATATACGTGCAACCCCGTCACCTACCTGAAGAACGGTGCCTACTTCTTCTAACTCAGCTTCAGTTCTGAAGTTTGATAACTGCTCTCTTAATATCGCAGAAACCTCGTCTGGTCTTACTTCCATGATTAATATTTAGAAATAAATGGATTATCTTTGAATTTACTTTTTAATTGTACTAGCTTGGTTTTGATGGACTGATCAACCTGTTTGTCACCTCCGATATTCAGTACAAATCCTCCCATAATTGATTCGTCAATATGCTCTTCAAGCTCAACCTTTTTAGTTTTGGCAGTTTCAACCATTTTAACAAAAGCTGCTCTTTGCTCTTCTGTAATAGGCGTCGCGGTAGTTAGAACTGCCCTTTGAATCCCCTTAACTCTTCTATACTGATTTCCGAACTCAACAGCGATATCATATAAAAACGCCTCTCTGTTCTTTTTTGTCAGTATTTGAAAAATTGAAAAAGTAACAGGATTTACCTTGCCTTTAAAAAGAGTCGTCAGAATTGACAATTTCTTTTCATGCTTTATTACCGGATTCCTTAATACAGTTACAAGTTGTCTATTTTCATTACAGATTTTTGCAAAACCCGCCATGTCTTTTTGAACCTCTTCCAGTACTCCCTTTTCCTGAGCAAGCTCAAGAAGAGATTTGGCATATGGCGCTGCTATTCTCGACTCGTGCATCTTAGTTAAATTTAGCTTCTTTCAAATATTCTGAAACTAGTTCCTTTTGTGCTGTCGAATCAGAAAGCTCTTTTCTAAGAAGTTTCTCTGCAATATCAATTGCAATTGTAGCAGCCTGATTTTTAACTTCTGTCATTGCAGCAAGCTTTTCATTGTTGATTGCAATCTTTGCTCCTTCAACAATTCTATTGCTTTCTGCCGTTGCTTTATCTTTAGCTTCGGTAATAATAGAATTAGCAACAGCACTTGCCTCTTTTAATATTTTATCTCTTTCAAGTCTTGCATCCTGAAGTAATTTTTCATTTGCAGCATGCAATCTTTTCAATTCTTCCTTAGCGTTTTCAGCAGCTGACAAAGCCTCTTCTATATCTGCCTCACGCTCTTTAAGGGCACCAAGAATTGGTTTCCACGCAAATTTTCCCAGGATAAATAATACTATTAGGAATGTTACTGTTTGCCAAAATAACAAACCGAAATCAGGTTGGACTAACATATATGTTGTTTTAAGAAATTTCCCTCTTTTGTTTAACTATAAAATTCAAACTCCTGAATCAGACCTAATGTCTGTATTCAGGAGTTTAGTTTTTAAGCAAGACCTTTTAGATAGATCAATAGACAAACTACCACTGCGAAAAGAGCAACACCCTCAATAAGAGCAGCTGCGATAAGCATAGCAGTTTGAATTTTACCAGCCTCTTGTGGTTGTCTAGCGATAGACTCAACAGCGCTACCACCGATACGACCGATACCGTATGCAGCACCTATTGCAGCAAGACCAGCACCGATACCAGCACCGAAAAGAGAAAGGCTAACTTCCATTAAAATAGTGTTAAGCATGATTATATAATTATAGTTAAACAAATACGCTCTAAAAACTTCGCTATTAAATACTAAACTCAATATCAATGTCCATGATCATAATCGTGATCATGGTGCTCTTCTACTGCCGATGCAAAGTACATAGCAGAAAGGAGAGTGAATACATATGCCTGCAATAAAGCAACAAACAGCTCAAGCATCGACATAAATACTGCAAACGCTGTACTAGCAAATCCAACAGCATAGCTTTCAAACATAAAGATCAAGCTTATAAAGCTTAGTATGATAATGTGACCTGCTGTAATGTTGGCAAAAAGTCGGACCATAAGAGAGAATGGTTTGGTAAACATTCCGACGATTTCTATAGGAAGTATAATAATTCTTAATGGAAGTGGCACGCCAGGAGTCCACAATATGTGTTTCCAGTAATTGCCGTTTGCACTAAATGTGGTTACCAAAAAGGTAAGCAATGCAAGAATAAATGTAACTGCTATATTTCCTGTAAGGTTAGCTCCACCTGGGAATAACCCCAAAAGGTTGTTAAACCAAATAAAGAAAAATACTGTTAAAAGATAAGGCATAAAACGCTCGTACTTAGGTCCGATTGTGCCTTTACCTATGTCATCTCTGATGTACATTATTATTGGCTCGAAGAAAGATTGGATACCCTTAGGTGCTTTGCCTTTCGTTTTACCATAAGATTTAGCAATTCCTATAAAGATTAATACAAGTATTGCCACACTGATAAACATTGATGCAACATTCTTCGTAATAGAAATATCGTAGATTGTTCTGCTTTTATCTACTGGCTCAATTTTATCATGATGATTCAAATGATATCCATTGTAAGTTCTGTCAGGACTATGGTATAAATGAGATGATGAAAACACATCTAAGCCTTTTTCAGAATAAATGATCACCGGAAGAGGAATAGCAAGACCATGAGCAAATTCCCACTCATGCGCATCCAGGATGTGGTGCATAATCAGGTCGCCAGGGCTAAATTTCTTTTCTTCACCGGATTCTGCAGGTCCGTTAGCATATGCAGCACCTCTTACCAAAGAGATGAAGAGAAATGCAATAAGGAATATTTTACTCAGATTTTTCATTGTTTTTAAAATCGGCCCGCAAGTTACTTAATAAGGAATAAATTTCAAACCACGTATAACACAAATACAAAACAAAAAAGTTTAAGGCGAAAACGACAGGATGAAAATCGGTATTAAGTAGACCAATTACCACATAAGCCACTGATAAAAGGAACCTTACTGTAAGGGAAACAAGATAAAAAATATGAATTTTATTATCGCCGTTTAACGACCCTATGGAAATAATCCTGTTTGATATAAAAAAAATAGAAAAGAAAAATACCTGGCTATACCAGATAAACGGATGGACCAATATTGGATCTTTAATTTTAGTCAAACTAACTATTATTAAAGAAGTGGCGATAAAGCAAATTAGAAATTTTTTCACAGGGGCAAAGTTATTTCATAAGCCCCCGTATTACCAAGTAAATTGCTGCAATTACTGAAAATATAGTTAAAAAAATCGTAAACAACTGACTTTTGACATGAAAATGCTCATCAAGTTTTATTCCGGCCCAGGCTCCAAGACACATTGTTGCTATCATCTGGATCACAAGGCTGGAATATTTAGCATACCCCTCAAGCGGTTTTTTCTTGTTTGATTGGTTTGATTCGTTCTCCTTCTCCAATTTGAATTTCTTTTATTGTAGCACCCATTTTACACTGTCCGTTAAACGTAGCTCCGGATTCCATGACCATTTTATTGGTAATAAGATCACCATTAATTAATGCTGTTGCTTTCATAACCACTACGTCTGCAATTTCAATTGTCCCTCTCACCTCTCCTAAAATCTCTGCAGTATGTGCCAGAATATTCCCCTCCACAACACAAGATTCGCTCAACACAACTTTGGATTTACTTTTAATGTTTCCAATTACCTTGCCTTCTATCCTGATATTCCCGAAAGTTTCAATATTTCCCTCAAGAACTGTCCCTTTAGCTACAATTGTACTTGAATTGGTCAGCGCTTCCAATTCTTTCTTTTCTTTTTTGTTCTGAAACATAGAAATTTAGTTAAAATGTTATGAAATTTTCCGGATTCACCGGCTTGCCTTTATACCAAAGCTCAAAATAAAAATTAGGATTTCCTCCAATCTGAGGATCACTTACTACCCCCAAAACTTCTCCAGCTTTTACCGCATCTCCGTCTTTTTTTAAAACTACTGAATTTTTTTTATATACAGTCATCAGATTATCTTCATGTTGCAAGATTATCACATTTTCATTCCGATCTGTCCATCCGGCAAAAATTACTGTTCCATTTGCCACAGCCTTTACTGATTCCCCTTGCTTGACAAGCAGCCCCACCTCATAAGACTGATTTACGGCATTATATTTAGACTTTACTAATCCCGAAACGGGATTAAAAAGTATTAAGTTGGACAATTTTCCAAAAGAAACATTTTTTACGGAAAAAACATTCGATTCTTTTTTCTCAAATTCTTTTCTGAATAGCGAATCTACTATTGACAACTGGTTAATTTCATCAACTTTAACAACCTTTACAGAAGTTGAGGATTCAGACTTTATTTCTTCGTCCTTTCCTGAAATTACTCTTTGAATAAGGTCCGTAAATGCAGCTTTTTGCTCCATCTCCGTCGTCAGACTGTCTACTTTAGCAGAAAGTGCAATTATTTTTTTGTTTAACACAATTTGCTTATGGGTCGGATCAAAAAATGCAGCTAATAATGTCGTACTTAAATAAAAGCAGAGGGAAAAAACCAGAATTAAAAAAATTGAACAGAAAACAATTAATTTCGCATAAGTGAAACTAAATGTTCGTTTTTCTGCAAAATTTTCTTCATTTCTGATAATTAGCAGAAATCTGTTCGTTAACCAGTGAGAAAGTGTTTTTCTGTGTTTCAAAATTATAATTCAGAATTATTATTATTACGAGCTTACATTATAATTATTTTATTCGAATTTATTTAAATTAAACAATTTGATTTTTTTGAAAACTAAATCAATTCATATCAAAATACTTTGCCTGATTGTTGGTTTTATAGCCTTTTCATGCTCTCCTGAAAGTAATTCCTTTGTGAGCAAAGGCTACCATAACCTTACTGCACGCGACAACGCTTATTTCCTTGCCCGAGAGCGAATGAAGCAGGTAGATAAAAAAATCGACGAAGCCAGACTTGATGATTACAATAAAGTTATTCATGCTCTTGCACTACCAGATACCAACAAACTAAAAGCTCAGCAACAGCTTCTTGAAGATATTTTTAAAAAGGCCTCTCTTCCTATTCAAAAACACAAAAACAGCAAATGGGTTGATGACTGCTATATTCTGGTCGGAAAGGTAAAGTTTTATAAAGGAGAATGGCCACAGGCGATAGAGACTTATAAATATGTCAATTCAAAAAGCAATGATATAGATGCAAGACATGAGGCTATTATTTACCTTATGAGGCTTTTTCTGACTGCTCAGAATTTTGACTATGTGAACAGCGTTAATTATTTCCTTAAAAAGGAAAAAATGAACTCTACAAACCAAAGGGAATACCTCCTTACAAGAGCTCAGTATTTTATAATGCAGGAAAGGTATAAGGAAGCCCTTAAAGATCTTGAAACCGCCAGACCCCTCATAAAGAAAAAAGATGTTAAATCCAGAGTTCATTTTATAATCGGACAAATACATCAATTGCAAAATAACGATAAAGATTCTTATAAAAATTACAAGGCTGTTTTAAAACACAACCCTCCATATGAACTTTCCTTCTATACGAGGCTTTATATGGCTCAAGTAACAAACCTTTCGAAATCCGGTGATAAAAAAAGAATCGAAAAATATTTCAAAAAGCTTCTGAAAGACCTAAAAAATCAGGAATACAAAGACAAAATATATTTTGAGATGGCCAAGTTTGAGTTCAAACAAGGACACCTCCCTGGTACCATTGAATACCTGAAAAAGTCAGTAGCTGCAAGCGCTGGGAACAATTATCAAAAAGCATCTTCATACCTTATGCTTGCTGAAATTCATTATGAAAAACTCCAGGATTTTGAGACTTCCAAATTATACTATGACAGCACAATAGCTCTAATGGATAAAAAAGACAAGCGCTACAGACTAGTTGCTGCCAGACAGGAAGTTCTTCAGGAATTTGTTACTCAGTTAAGAATTATTCAAAAAGAGGATAGTCTGATGAGACTTGCCACAATGGATAGTATTACACTCGCCAAGCATATTGATAAGGTAATTGAAAAAGAGAAAGAGGATTTAAAAAAAGCCGAGGCTAGAGAGAAGGCTCTGGCAGAAAAAAGTGCATCCAACAATAATAACAATGGATCAGGCCCTGTCTCTGGCAGTGGGGAGAGTACCTGGCATTTTTATAATGAAGCATCCATAACACGGGGAAAAACAGAATTCGTGAAACGCTGGGGGCAAAGGAAACTCGAAGACAACTGGAGAAGATCCACGAAAGAAGCAGTACAAGATAATTTAGATGAAAATGAAAGTCAAGACATAGATTCTGCAGCTGTGGCGCTTGAGTCAAAAGAAAAACTGGAAAAAGAAGTAAAAGTAGATAAAACAAAATACTACAAAGAAATTCCGTTTTCTGATGAATCAAAAGCCGCATCTTCACTGAAAGTTGAAAATGCATTATATAATGTAGGGAAAATTTATGATCAGAAACTTGATGAAAAAGGAAATGCCATAAAGTCATTTGAGACACATTTGACCAGGTTTCCGACGTCTAAACTGAAATCCGAAGTTTTATACTTTTTGTACCTCCTTTATAAAGAAAAGCCTGATCCAAAGTTTGAAAACTATGCTGCTATGCTGCATGATGAGTTTCCCAACTCTATTTACTCCAAACTAATCCGGAACCCTAATTATTTGGCAGAGACAAAGGAGACCAGTCAACATATAAACAGATTGTATAAGGATGCCTATAATCTTTACAAAGCTGAAAGATTCTTCGACGCAGATTCTGCAATTAAAGCAATACGGGTTGCCTATAAAGAAAATGATATAGAAGACAAACTCCAATTGCTTGAAATATTAATCATCGGACAGACAAAAAATGCCCTTATTTACAAAGGAAAACTGGAAGAGTTTATAGCAAATCAGAAAGAAAGCGTGCTTCTTCCCAAAGCAAAAGAGCTTCTGGCTTCGACGGAAGAATATATAAAATTAGCTTCAGCAGGAGGTAAATCATTAAATGAAAACCAGGTTAAATATAAAACTGACGTAAAAGACAAACCTCACATGTTTGTAGTGGCTGTTCATGGCAAAAATTTGAAACCTGTCAAAATTGTAAATGCTTTGAAGAAATACAATGTGGAGCATTATAAACCAGGTGAGATTCAGACTGAAGTCGTCCCATTAAATGATACCCTAAATTTAATAAGCATAAAAACTCTTGTGGATAAATCAGGAGGAATGATATATTACACTCAAATTAAAAATTTTCAGCCCTTTCAATCTGAAACCAAGAACCTAAAGTATGACTTATTTGTAATTACAGAGGAGAATTTTTCCCTGTTTAACAAATCCAAAAAACTTGAAAGTTACCTTAATTTCTTTGAGGAACATTATAAGAAGTAAACATGAGCAAAAGTAATTTCTTTATATCCGCATTTATCAAAAGCATCTGGATCGGCTTTATTGTCGGTATCGGAAGCTTAGTACTTTATGTGTATTTCGTTTCTATAAATTTTTTAGGACTTTTCGGTCCTATGCCAAGTTTAGAAGCTTTGGAAAACCCGAAAAGTGAAGTTGCATCTGAGCTTTACACCGCCGATAATGTTTTATTGGGAAAATACTTTAAAGAAAACAGAACTCCGGTAGACTTTGAAAAGCTTTCCCCAAATCTTGTAAATGCTTTAACTGCAACAGAAGATTCACGATTTGAAGAACATTCTGGCATTGACTTAAGAGGAATGGGCCGTGTTTTTTTTAAAACTATTATTCTAGGTCAAAGAAACTCAGGGGGAGGAAGTACACTATCTCAACAGCTTGCCAAAAATTTATTTCAAACGAGAAGTGCTCTATACAAAGGTAAATTAAGCAAAGGTACTCTTGGAAAGGTAATTTTTAAAACCAAAGAATGGATAACCGCAGTAAAGATAGAACGGGCTTATACCAAAAAAGAAATCATGACCATGTATTTAAATACGGTAGATTTTGGAAGTAATTCCTTTGGTATTGAAGTAGCATCTAAAACCTTTTTCAATACTACTCCGGATAGTCTTAAAATAGAAGAAGCTGCTGTGCTTGTGGGTCTGCTCAAAGCTCCCACGACCTATAGCCCGGTTTTTAATCCTGATTCATCTACATCCAGAAGAAATACTGTGATCAGTCAGATGGCCAAATACGGCTATTTGACTTCTATAAAAGCTGACTCAATTAAAAAACTTCCTATCGCTTTAGATTATAATGTTGAAAACCACAATAAAGGATCTGCAACATATTTCAGAAGCTTAATCACTTCTTACCTGATTCCATGGTGCAGAGAAAGAGGTCTTGATTTATATTCAGACGGTCTAAAAATATATACAACTCTTGATTCCAAAATGCAGAAATATGCAGAAGAATCAGTTGCTTCCCACATGAAAGAAGAACAACGTAAGTTCTTTGAACATTGGAAGGGTAAAAGCCCTTGGACAGATGAGCAAGGAAAAGTTATTCCTAATTTTATTGAAACAGCTGCTAAAAGATCTGACAGGTATCGCGCGTTGAAACTTCAATATGGAAATGATACAGTAAAGATTATGAAGGTAATGAAGACTCCTATCAAAATGAAGATCTTCAGCTGGGATGGAGAAATAGATACTTTGATGTCTCCGATAGATTCAATCAAATATTACAAGCATTTCCTTCATTGTGGGTTTATGGCAATGGACCCTCACTCAGGATACATAAAGGCATGGGTGGGAGGAATAGATCATAAGCACTTTAAATATGATCACGTAAAGCAAGGTAAGAGACAACCAGGCTCAACGTTCAAGCCCTTTGTTTATGCTTCTGCTATAGATCTTGGATATTCACCATGCTACGAATTACCCGATCTTCCGGTAACATTCCCAACAGCAGACGTAAACAAGACCTGGACGCCTCAAAACAGTAATGGAGAAGGCTTCACTGGAGAAATGTTCACACTTCGAAAGGCAATGGCAAATTCAATTAACTCCATCACTGCTAATCTGATGAAAGAAATCGGGCCGCAGGTTGTAGTAAACAATGCTAAGAGAATGGGAATTACCAGCCCACTGGATCCTGTACCAGCGCTTTGTCTTGGTGTAAGTGATGTTTCAATTTATGAACTTGTCGGCGCTTACGGCACTTTTGTTAATAATGGATTTTGGACTGAACCATTTTTCATTACCAAAATTGAAGACAAGAATGGAAATGTTTTACAGGAGTTCATTCCAAAAAGTGTTGAGGTGTTTGATGAAGAAACTGCCTATCTTATGGTGCATATGCTAAAAGGAGCAACAGAAGAAAAAGGAGGAACGGCCCTTGGTTTGAATAAATATGGACTTTTGTGGAATGGATATGAAATTGGAGGCAAAACGGGTACTACACAAAATTATTCAGACGGCTGGTTTATGGGCATTACTCCAAAATTAGTTGCAGGAGCTTGGGTTGGAGGAGATGACAGATGCATTCACTTCAGGAGTATGGATCTCGGTCAGGGTGCAAGAATGGCAATGCCACTTTGGGCTATTTTTATGAAAAAGGTATTCGCAGATTCTACACTTGGTCTGATTAAAGAACGCTTCCCGCGACCTTCTAAACTAAGTGTTGAGATAGATTGTAAAAGGTATAAAGAAAAGAGTTCCCAGCATTCAGACTCTCTTCAGCAGAAACATCAACAAGTATTGCCTATAGAATTTTAAGAGATTTAATCATGGCGGAAAGTGAGGAGGTAAGAGATCAAGTTAAAAGTCTACCAGACCAACCTGGCATATATAAGTTCTTCAGTGAAGAGGGAGAACTCATATATGTAGGAAAGGCTAAATCCCTCAAAAAAAGAGTCTCTAACTATTTTAATAAAAATACAGGAGTTGACAACAAAACCCGAAAACTTGTCAGCCAGATAAGAAGACTTGAATTTACTATCGTAAACACAGAGTTTGATGCCCTTCTTCTTGAAAATAGTCTTATCAAAAATAACCAACCAAAGTATAATATACTTTTGAAGGATGATAAGACTTATCCTTACATATATGTATCCCGTGAACGTTTTCCCAGGGTTATAGCGACAAGAACATTTGACAAATCACTAGGGATATATTATGGTCCATATACAAGTGTCAAAGCCATGAACAGTGTCCTTGACCTTATACATAAATTATTTTTTATACGAACATGCAATTTCAATCTTTCCGAGAAAAATGTAAATGATGGGAAATACAAAGTCTGCCTGGAGTATCATATAGGAAACTGTAAAGGACCATGTGAAGGTTTAGTTACAGAGGAAGTTTATCTAGAAAATATAGATAAAGCCCACCAAATTCTTAAAGGTAACATTTCAGTAGTTAAAACTTTTTACAAGGAGCAAATACAGCAGGCAGCTGAAAATCTCGAATTTGAAAAAGCTCATAAGTTAAAACTCAAACTTGATTTACTTGAGAAGTTTCAAACAAGCTCAGTTATTGTTAATCCTAAAATCACCGATCTGGATGTCTTTACCATCAAAAGTCTCGATAAAAATGCATTTATAAACTACTTGCATATAGTAAATGGGGCAATTCTTCAAACCAAAAATATAGAAATCAAAAAGAAACTTGATGAAACGGATGAAGATCTTCTAAAGCTAGCAATAATTAATATCAGAGAGGAGATGGAAATCACTACCAGAGATATAATAGCCAATATTCCAGTAGAAATAGATGAATTGAAAATTGCGGTACCCTCAATTGGTGATAAGAAAAAGCTTCTGGATCTTTCTCTGAATAATATATCATTCCAAATGAGCAAATCCGTCTCAAATAATGAAAGAGATTTAAGGATACTCAATACTATGCAAGAAGACCTAAGGTTAAAAGAAAAGCCATTTCATATCGAATGCTTTGACAACTCTAACATACAGGGAACAAATCCAGTTGCATCAATGGTGGTCTTTAAAAATGCAAAACCATCGAAAAAAGATTATCGCCATTATAATATAAAGACCGTAGTTGGTCCGAATGACTTTGACAGTATGCACGAAATAGTGCACAGAAGGTATAAAAGGGTTTTAGAAGAAGGACTACCACTTCCAAATTTGATTGTAATTGATGGCGGAAAGGGTCAGCTCTCCGCGGCTTGCCAAGCACTTCAAGAGCTGGATTTATATGGAAAAATTCCAATTGTAGGAATTGCCAAAAGACTAGAAGAAATTTATTATCCTGATGATACCCTCCCTTTATATATAGACAAAAAATCAGAATCTTTAAAAATAATACAGCAAATCAGAAATGAAGCTCACAGATTTGCAATTACATTTCACCGAACCAAAAGAAGTAAGAGTACTTTAGCTAAAAGTAAATTAGCTTCTATAAAAGGAGTAGGAGAATCTACATTTCAAAAGTTGGTGAGCCATTTTGGCTCGGTAAGCAAGATTAGGCAAGCGAGCTTGGAAGAACTAACGGAAATAGTCGGGAAAGCAAAAGCTGAGCTGGTTCTATTAAATCTCCCTGTTGAAAAAGAGAGTAAAAAAGAAGAAAATCAATAAATAAAAAAGGAGGTCGAATAACCTCCTTTTTTATTATAATTCGTACAGTCAGAAATTTCTTAGAATTCCCAAAGGTTATGCTCATACTCAAGAAGCTCAAATGCAGCCCATTGAGCGGCCATGATACCTTTTTGCTGATCTCCACCATAGATGTCAACTAAATATGCATCGTTTGGATTGGAAACTTTGATAATATAAGAGCTAAATAAACGCAACTCAAATGCATCAGCAAGATTCTTATGCTGCTGATCGTTCTGAGGATTAAACCAGATTGCTTTAGGGTTATCCTTGAAAAGTTTGTTTACTAATTCTTTATACTCGAAAGAAGCAATTGGAGTCTGAATACCTCTTATGTTAGCAGGGTGATCAGCAGGAACGTACACTGTTATTGCATGAATATCATAGTACAATCTGGATCTTTGCTTATCAAAAATGATATCTTCTTTTATCTCCATCTGATATAAATCAGTTGGGAAATAATAGTTAGGACCACCTCCAATCGCAGCAATATCCTCCCCATTTGCCTTCATAATCTCTAGCTCCTCTGCACTAAGTTCAGCTTGCTCAGATGGCATTTTTATTCTCTCATTGAATTCTTCAATTGTAAGAGTTTTACCATCATAAAGGGAATCTGTAGCATATGCTTTAATATCACCCCTTTGAACAGCGTCGATTAGCAAACGAGTTAGCTCTCTGTTTTTAGAAAATAAAGGTTTATTTTGCTTTTCTCTTAGATCAAGAGCTCTGATGATCGTCTTCTTATACATGATATCAGATTCATGTATAGGTCTAACAGAAAATTTATTATAACCTGTATTTTCAGCTCCAGAAGTTGCTTCAGGTGATTCAGCTGCCTCTTGAGCAATTATCAGGTTTGATGCGAACAACAAACCTGATAAAATAACACTAATTTTTTTCATAACTAAGTAGTTTAGGTATTAGTTAAGCGGGATGTTCTTAATTACTATTCCCAAATTAACCTCTTCCGACTCATTAAGGAAGTTAGTTCTCGTAACTTTCTTAACCTCGATCATGATTCTGTCTCCAGGCTGAGCTGCTGCAGCAAACTGAGCAAGGTTACCAGTTTCAGAAGTGAAAGAAGTTTGAGTAACTGGTCTCTTACCTCTAACAAGGATAGCATCCCACTGAGTGATCTTATATCTTGCGTCTTTTGGTAAGAAAGTTTTAAAGCTCTCATCAGGAACAGCTTTCATAGTAATAGCTCTAGGACCAGGAGCAGGAACACCTTGCTTCTCATTAACAGGGCTACCGTTAGATAAAGCCTGGATTTCAGGTTTTGGGATTAATCTAACATTAAATTCTTGTGAACCAATTGCGTTTCCGCTACTTGCTACATTAAGAGTTACTTTTGCACCAGTTGGAACCAGAGTAACAAGACCTTTTGTTGCACCAGGAATAACTTTAGCACCACTTGCAGTGAATGAAGGGCTGTAAGTAGAACCTAAAGCAGGAACCTGAACGTTAAGCTCGTTACCGCAGTTTTTGTATAGAGCAGAAACTGAAGCAGACTGAATTTGAATTACAGGCTTAGCAACAATATAATCTTCTTCAACTACGAAAGTAGTATCTTTTCCTTTATACTTGAAATTGATAGCTCCTTTCCACTTTTTCTTAGCATTACCTTCGCTGTCATATGCTCCGGCAGTTGCAGTAAAAGAAACTTTACCGATTTTTCTAGCATCAACCTGTATTGCTCTTCCATCCTGACTCATTGTTGGAGTTATTGCACTTGAAGATGCAGCCAAGAACATTTCTGCTTCATATTTAGTACCTGCTGCTACCACTTTAGATGCAGGTCTAACCATCGCAACAACGTTATCAAATTTGATATCTGATGCACCTACTTCACTAGCAAGTTTAGCAAGAGCCTCGTTCTCATATTTAAGAACTTCAGCTTCTTTTTGTGCTAACACTGCAAGAGCAGCAACCATTGGAGTTTCAGAGAAGTTAAGCTGAGCAAAATCTTTTCTAGCCTGCTCTTTATCCTTCATGAACATTGGATCTTCTTTTCCATCCAATGCTAACTTAGGAGCGTTTACACCAAACTTTGACAGAGAAGCAGCATAATTGTTAAGTTTTTCTTTCAATTTATAGGCTTCTCCTTTTTTGCTACCTTCTGGACCAACCATAAAGTTTGCTACTTTTTCTTCTTCTTTAGCACCTTTATAGTTTCCATCTTCTTCTTTTCCACCTGTATCATCAATAAGGTGTTTACGAAGACCTTCCATATAAGCAATTAGCTCAGCGGTTGCAGCTTTTACTTCATCTGCCTTTTTAACAATATGAGCATCTTTATTACCTTCTTGTTCAACAATTCTTCTGATGTTGCTACTTACTTTAGCATTCTCAGCAGCTGTTTTTTCGTTCACGTTCATCAAACTATCATCAAGAAATTTGAATTTTTGAATGATAGCTGAGCTTACCTGGAGTGCTAACAGCGCTGTTAGAACCAGGTACATCATCCCAATCATTTTCTGCCTTGGGGTTTCTTTACCTCCAGCCATATTTTAAACCTTTGTCTTTTTCGTTTTTAAAATAATTTCTACTGAAAATTAACCTCTCATTGCAGTTAGCATGTTACCATACACTGTGTTAAGCTGAACAAGGTTCTTAGATAATTTACCAAGTTCTTCTTTGAACTGAGCAGTATCTTTGCTTGCATCTGCCATGTTTTCCATAGCATGAGAAAGATTACCATAGAATTTATTCATAGCTCTCAAGTGGTTGTTAGCATCCTGAAGTTCCATTT
Source organism: Sporocytophaga myxococcoides (assembly GCF_000775915.1). Classification (NCBI taxonomy): domain Bacteria; kingdom Pseudomonadati; phylum Bacteroidota; class Cytophagia; order Cytophagales; family Cytophagaceae; genus Sporocytophaga; species Sporocytophaga myxococcoides. Next base: position 46,480 of record NZ_BBLT01000002.1, on the reverse strand, counting down.
CATAAACAGCGTTCAATGCACCAAGATTTTTAGTGATGTTTTGAACTTGTGAATGATATTCTTTAGCATCTACAGAAGCGTTAGCCATTTCTGACATTGCATCTACAGTTTTAGAATATGATTTATTCATCTCAAGAAGAGACTTAGATGCTTGCTTAACGTTGTTTGCATATTCGCTAGAAGCAACTGAAGCATCAGATAGGTCTTTAAGGTTAGATACCGATGTAGAAAGAGAATTAAAGCCAGCGCCTAATTTGTTAACTACATCCTGAGTGATGTTTGCCTCAGAAAGCATATCATCAAGTCTTCTTGTAAGACCATCGTTAGAAGCGATTTCACCTTCTTCTTCTTCTTCATAATAATCATCAGCCAATTGAGGATAAACTCTCTCCCACTTTGGATCGTGAGGAACCGGCTGGAATGAACTGAATACGAAGATTAATGCTTCAACACTAAGACCAACTACAAGCATTGGACCAGCACCTGGCCAGTGCATAATTTTAAACATCGCACCAACAATTACAACTGCGGCACCCATTCCGTAGACCATTGGCATGATCTTGTTAAAGAATACATCTTTAAAACCACCTTTGTTTGAACTCATTTTCGTAAATTTTTAAATTTTAAGTGTTTAACAATTAATTATTAGGTAATAGAGTATTATATAGTTTGTGATTATACAACTATTGAATTTATAAAATCTTTAAAGGATCTGATTTTTAGAATTCGAAACCTGAAGATCTACCAAGATAAGTCATAACACATCTGAAGCCTATGTATGACTTTGTAGTGTCCTGATACTCGAAAGTACGTGTTCCGGTTTCAAGGAAGTATGCAATATCTTTCCAAGATCCACCACGAATAATCTTTCTAGGCTCATCGTCATCATAGTAAGTTGGGTTAAGATCCCAAACTACAGGAACAGCGGCATCATAATAAGCGTCTTCACACCACTCTGATACGTTTCCTGCCATATCGTACAGACCGAAGTCATTTGAAAAGTAAGAAGCAACTGGTGAGCTATACATGAAACCATCATCATAATAGTTTCCTCTTCCTGGTTTGAAGTTAGCAAGCATACATCCCTTTGCATTTCTGATGTATGGGTTACCCCAAGGATATTTAGCCATATCTCTTCCACCTCTAGCAGCATATTCCCACTCCGCTTCTGATGGCAATCTGAAGTTTGGCATTTTCCAAAGTCCTTGCTCTGCTCTCCAGTTATTCATGTGCTTAGTTCTCCACTCGCAGAAATATCTTGCAGCGAACCAATCAACACCAACTACTGGATATTCGTCAAACGCAGGGTGAGCATAGTAATATTCCATCATTGGATCACCCATGTGGTGCGCAAAATCCTTTACCCAAACAGCTGTGTCAGGATACAATTCAGTTCTGATATATTGTTCACCCAATACGTCAACTGAATCGCTTAACATTACATCAATGAATTGTCTGTACTCATTGTTTGTAATTTCGGTTTCGTCCATATAGAAACCACCGATGGTCACCTGTTTGTTAAGGTTAATTTGAGTAGCCGGAACATCCTGATCCGCCTGCCCCATGTGGAAAGTCCCCGACGGACATGTTGTCATACCGTATGGCACCGTCATAACCCATCCTTCTCTTCCCTGAACGCCGACTAGGTCTCCTCCTCCATCGGAGGTACCTCGTCCACATCCCTGAATAAGAATAGAGGCTCCGAACAGTGCAATGTAGCAGAGACTTCTGATAACACCTATTTTATTCATAATACACTTGTTTAATTTTCTTTTGTAAATTTTTTGATAATAAATTGTGTTTTAAATTACTAAATTTTTATTTCTTAAACGAACTTTTTTCATCTCAATTATAAAAGTCCAAAAAAAACTCAAATAATTGATAAAATGTTTAGAAATGTTGTACAAGTTCTATAAAAAATTTCAATATTCCAAAATTTTGTTAATTTTCTTCGTGCCTGTATCTTGGCGTTCTGATCTTAGGTTTAGGTAATTCCCAAGGTGTCGGAACTATATAGGAAAGCATAATCTCGTGGGATGTTCTTTTTTTGGCTTTTACGCCGTTTGTTACAAAATCAAATGCATAACCGACTCTTAACGCATTCATATTTTGTTTATTCTTCAAAAGGTTTATTCCAACATATAATATTATATCATCGTTGGAAAGCGTTTTGCCACCCTGATCTACATCTCTTTTCGCAAAAGACTGACGCGCATTCAGGCCCAACCAGAATTTTTCATTATATGTCCCCAATGCTCCAAATAGGTATGTAAGCTGGTTCATATCTGTCTGAAAAAATGCAGAAGGTGTTATCTTAAGAGTAGGGCCTATATCAAAATTATAAGAACCACTAATATAAAGGTGATTTGCCAATTTCGAATTAATCACATCGGATTTGTAAGAAAGTTTGGTTTCACCCAAATGGTCAAAACTTACTCCTCCGCTGAATTTTTTACTCTGATACCAAAAACCTACGCCAAAATCTGGTTTTGTCTGACGTATTCTATTAATGCCATCTCTAGTAAGATCTTCATAAATAGGATCGTTCTCCTGCACAACTTTGTACCAATCAGTTCTCACTCTGGTTGAGTAGACACCAGCACGAGCACCAACACCCAATACGCCTTCTTTAATTTTAAAATGGTAAGAACCTGAAAGCTGAAACTCTGTATTATTAAGTGGACCAAGATTATCATTTACCAGATGTACGCCCAAACCCATCCTCTTATTAAAAAAGGGAAGTAGAGAAGAGCCACTTAATACCGTACTATATGGTGCAGAACCTCTATATTGTGTTGGCTGATATGCAAGCCATTGAACCCTGTTCAGAAGGGTAAATCTCGTTAGTCCTTCAGTACCAGCAAAACCCGGATTATAATAAAGGGTATTGAACATATACTGACTGAACTGAGCATCCTGTTGAGCAAAACCAGCAGATACAAAGATCAGAAAGAAAAACACAGATAGTTTAATTCTTTTCATAAAAGACACCTTGGGATAATAAATCCAGTTTCAAAACTAAATATTTTTAAATTAAATATAAATAAAATTAAAAAAGAAATAAACACTTCTTCTCCAATGAGGGATTTTGATAACTAGGTTGCCTTACCTCTTACGGATAATTTTACTTAATGTTATTGGCTTTCTTTATATATAGCTCTAAGGCTCCGGTCATTGATGGCGCATTGGGTAGCGGAGCTTCAATGTCCAATATTAATCCTGCATCTTTAACCGCCTTTGCCGTAGTAGGACCAAATGCCGCTATCCTTGTTTTATTCTGCTTGAATTCAGGAAAATTGGTAAATAGTGAGTTAATCCCTGAAGGACTAAAGAATGCTATTATATCATAATTAACTTCAGCAAGGTCAGACAAATCACTAGGAACTGTCTCATAAATTACTGCTTCGCTGAATTTAAACCCGTTATCTTTAAGAAATAAAGGAATTTCCTCTTTTCTGATATTGGAACAAGGATATAAATAGAATTCGTTTTTATGCTTTTTCAGAATTTCCTCAAGATCTTTTGCAGTTTTTTGACCTACAAAAATCTTTCTCTTTCTAATTACTATATACTTCTGAAGGTAGTTTGCTGTTTGCTCAGAAATACAAAAATATTTCATTTCTGCCGGCACTTCTATTCTTCCCTCCGCACAAAGCCTAAAAAAATTATCAACTGCATTACGGCTTGTGAAGATAACTGCGGAATGTGCGAGTATCTCTATCTTTTGCTTTTTAAACTCTTTGAAATCGAGCGCCTTAATCTCAATAAACGGCCTAAAATCAATTTTCAGTTTATACTTCTCAGCTAAACCGTAATAAGGCGACTTATCGTCTGTCGGTTTGGGTTGTGTTACTAAGATACTTGATACTTTTGTATATCTATCCTTTAGCTCTTTTTCTTTAATTTCACTCATTATCTCAATACCTTATTAATATTTTATAACGTCAGATGCCAATAGTTTAGTAATTACAATAAAAGGCAGTATTTCACTGATACAAAGGTAAGAAAATAAATAAAGATTTCTATAGTTGGAAAACTTAAATATGATATAGGAAACCTTTAGTATTAACAGAAAGAAGATTATCAATAAAATAATTGTCAGAGCCGTTATGGACATAAATGGATGAAAATTATTAATTGATAACAAAATTAAAACAACTGGAACCACAAAAAGATTGACTTTGAGCATAATAGATAAAAACTCATAAAAATGAAGGGTAATGAGTCTATTAAGGTCAAATATCCAACCGAGGAAGGTAATTAATAAATATTTAATTATAATAAGAAAGATTATCACCAAAGTTGACAATGCAAACTGTGAGAATAAAGACAAATTCGGGGTTTTGACTAACGTAAGAAATTTTACAAAGTTTTCGCTTTCTTTGTTTGAAAATATCAGAATACTAAGAGAAAATGCGTTTAAAATAATAACCAGCAAGAGTGGAAAATCAATAATACGACTATTCAACAACTCTTCTGAAGCGCTTAGTGAAAATTCAGATTTTTGAAAAAAGAGAGAAAACGATTTGGGAAATCTGTTTTTCAAAATTGCAATAATGGCAAATGAACTTATAAAAAGCGCCATCACCAAGTCTCCTAGAAAATTTTGCCTTTTAGCCTCTATTTTAATTGCGGGCGCTAATTCTACTTCTTTTTCAGGAAAATAGCCTATAAAAACAGCTCCTTCATTAAATGAAGCGTCCGGTTGATATATGGTAAGTAAATCCTTCCTGCTTATCGTAGCATTGTTTAGAAGGTCTTTTACGGGAATGGCAATATCCTGATATTTAGTTTCTATATTTGTATAATACAATTTATTATTTACAAACAAAGATAACTTAGGAGCTGCCTTTACCCGAAGGTGATAATTAGCATATTTATCCAGATTGATCCATTGAAAAACGAAATGGCTTTTTTGGGATTTTTCTCTTATGAAAGGGACATAACCATTAATATCTGCATTATAAATTTTCCAATCTGAGCTTAGATCTTTTACAATTTTAAATTCATTTTCAGCAGAATTACCCCATTGAGGAAGCAAGGTTGCCAAAATTAAAAATAAAATACTCTTAATGTTGCCTATTATGTTTTTAGATTTATGCACTAGCATTTTCTCTCTTTGATCTCAAATAAAAGATTTCAATTACTCCTGTAACTAAAAAACCATATCCTACCATTAAAAATAGTAAATAGTTATTTTCCAGATTAGAAAAGACATTAACTCCTAATATGGCAAAAAGGTTAATCAAAGCAAGTAAAAATACTGTCATTACTTGAGAAAAGCCAAGATCCATAAGTCTATGGTGAATATGATTTTTATCCGGAGAGAAAGGAGATGCCCCATTTAGAATCCTTAGCATAAAAACTCTAAGAGTATCCATAATGGGAATTATTAATACTGCAATTGCAATGGATGGAGAAGCGTCAAATGCCTCCATTCTTACAAACTGTATTCCCAAAATTGATAAAATGAATCCAGATACCAAAGAACCAGTATCCCCCATAAATATAATAGCTTTGTGAAAGTTATACCTTAAAAATCCTATTATTGAACCCAATAAGCTAAACGCGACATAAGAATATTCACCAAAGGCTTCTCCTCCATACAAATAAAAATAAACTCCAAATGCAGAAGTGATAATCATTACAATTACTCCTGCAAGTCCATCAACGCCATCAATGAGGTTAATAGCATTTGTAATACCTATAATTACAAGAAAAGTCACGACATAACTAATACCATGATCTACTTCATATAATCCCAGCATACCTTTAAAGTCCGATATTCTTATATCTGCAACAAACATTACAATACCTGCTGCAAGTACCTGAACAAAAAACTTCTTAAATGCAGAAACGGGAACAACATCATCTTTTAATCCAATAAAAAATATGATTATGGAACCTGCCAAAACTTGTTGTACACCATTTTCCAGTGAGCCGAAAATGGTTAATGCCGACATAAATCCTGCAAAGATCGCTAGTCCTCCCAAACGGGGGGTCAAAGATTCGTGGACGGTGCGTAAATTTGGTTCATCCAATAATTTTTTGATGTGCGCAACATAAATTATTGATGGAATTGCAAATACTGCGATCAGAAAGGCCCAACAAAACGAAAGGACTGAATTATAAAGCATGCACTTTGAGAAAGAAACAAAATAACTAAAACCTGCTAATTATACCAAAATGAACCTTAGAAAGATTCAAACTTAATTTCTGTTCTCTGGATTGCCCAAGAGAATAAACGAAATTAAATACACCTGCTCCTGTTGTGAAAGACACGCCTAGTCCAAAACCAAATGGGAAGTCGTCCTTAAACGAAGGATTTACAGCATTCGACACATATCCCTGATCATAAAATACGAGCAAATAAGACGTTGGATCCGTAAAATACCGGTATTCGACGGAGGCAATCCCAAATGTTGATGCATAGTAATTCAATTCATTAAATCCTCTTAAAGATTTAAGTCCTCCTACCCTGTATAAGTCATTAATAAACAAGGTGTTTTTGTCATTAAAAATCTTCGCAGCTTCAAGCTTTGTAAATATTACTGACTTGGCTTTCAACGCAAAGAATCTGTTTACTAAAATATTACATGAATATTGGATAGATTTTTTGTCAAGCTGATCATACAATTCACGCTTAACTAATGCATTCTCCCTTAAAACTTTATTTCCGAGAGAAAGCTGTACATCAAAAATCCAACCCTTATGAGGATAAAATATATCATCCAGATTATTCCAATTATAACTTAGTCCATAGGTATAATAATTATAATCTGACATTAGTAAAAGAGTAGTATCAGTCCCTAAATAACTGGAAAACTGTCTAGAAGTCTTGAGTCCTGTAAAAAAACTAACTCTTGATCTTACCGACAAAGCACTTGACACGTTTATTCCTCGATATACTGTAAGGAATAAGCTATCCTGATTCAACAAATTAAAATTCAAACGAAGATCAAGATTTGAGCCCAGCAGCTTTGGGTGGTAATAGGCAGTATTCAGCGTCTGAGAAGAAGCTTTTAATTTCTTCCATTCCAACAACACGCCTTTTCCTGTACCAAATACATTTTTAAGGTTCAAATTGAGCTCTCCAGTAATCAGTATTTTTTTTCCCCCGCCTTCATTTGGCAGAAAACCAATAATACCATCTGCCTGATTGATTTTCTTATCTTCCAAAAATATAGTTACAGTTGCCTTTCCACTTCTGAACTCTACAACTGGAGGTCTGGCGACCCTTACAAAACCGAGTGCGGATATTATTTTATCAGCTTCTAGTACCTTTTTCTGGCTAAATGGCTGTCCTTTTTCAATATGAAGTTCACGCATAAGATACCTGGTCTTGACCTTACTGCTTCCCACAACAACAATAGAATCAAAAACTATTATTGGTCCCTTTTCATAATTCAGAACACCATACAAGCTATTCCCTTCAATCATAAATGAATCGATCTGAAGTGAAGCAAATGGATAGCCATGGTCTTCCAGATAAGTCAACAAATCATTTTCAAACTCAAGAAACTGATCAATATTGAAAAGCTTATTATGATAGTACTTTTCATGGAATTCTGCTTTGCTTAGAATTATTGGATTAATATTTCCTTTTTTCAGGGCTGCCCATTTGAATTGCTCACCCATAGAAATAAATGATAACAACGTATCTCCATGAGTTGCGAATGAATCGACCGAAGCCTGAAGATAGGCTTGTTTGTGTAATTTTTGTATGACTTCTTTTACTTCAAGTACAGCACTGATCGAATCTCTAAACGAAGTTTTATAATCAGGTATTAAGCCATTATTTTCACAGAAAAAGGAAAGAAAAATACGGGTGCTATCTCTTTGTCCATAAGAAAAGAGAGAAGATAAGAATAAGACAAAGAGAATTAAAAAGTTTTTCAACACGTTTATACTAACGAAAGTAAACCGTAAAATTACTATTTTCAATCCAGGATTAATTTTGCAAAGAAAATAAATGTCAGGAATTTATATCCATATTCCCTTTTGCAGACAGGCTTGTCATTATTGCGACTTCCATTTCTCAACGAATTTATCACTCAAGGAAAAAATGGTAGAAGCTATTTGCATGGAGCTGAAACAAAGGAAAAGCTACATTAATGAAAATATTAATACCATTTACTTTGGAGGAGGAACGCCTTCTTTACTTCTTGTCGACGAAATTAGAAAAATTATAGACGAAGTAAAGAGCCACTATAAGATTGATGATAATGCTGAAGTAACAATTGAAGTAAATCCTGATGACATTACACAAAAATATTTAAAAGGAATAAAACAAGCTGGTATAAACAGGCTTAGTATTGGCGTTCAGGCATTTCAGGACAATTTGTTAACATTATTAAACAGAGCTCATAACAGTAAAAAGGCAATTAACTCTATTGAAGAGGCAAGAGAACAAGGCTTTTACAATATTACTGCTGATCTTATATATGGAATACCAGGGCTTGACAAAGGAAAGTGGGAAGATAATATTCAAACACTTGTGGATCTTGGTATTCCTCATATTTCTGCTTATGCGCTAACGATTGAAGAGAAAACTGTTTTAGGCAAACGATTGAAAAAAGGGAAGTTTTCCCCAGAGGAAGAAGAAAATGTTGCACTTCAATTTGAAGATCTTGTATCCAAATTAGAAAAGGCGTCATATGAACAATATGAGATCAGCAACTTTGCCAAAGAAGGTAACATTGCTCGTCATAATAGCAGTTATTGGCTTGGAGCTCACTATTTAGGTCTTGGACCTTCTGCCCATTCGTATAATGGTATATCAAGACAATACAATATCAGCAATAATCATAAATATATTGAAGGAATAACCACCTCAAAACCAGAGTTTACAATAGAACATTTAACAGATCTGGATAAAGCGAATGAATATTTTCTTACCAGATTGCGCACCAAATGGGGATGTGACTTAAGAGAAATAAAACAAAAGTTTAATCTTGAGGTAAATTATTATATAGATACTGCAAAATCATTCATTGAGGATGGCTTTATGATTAAAGAAGATAATTTTTTAAAGCTGACACCCAAGGGAAAATTGATAGCAGATAAAATCACGGAGGCATTCTTTATCATATGAAGAAAATCAGTTGTATGGGGGAAAATAAATTTAAAAATGTTATATTTGTTGTGGTATGACTGCCCAAATGACAAGCGATCAGAAAAAGGCCTTTCTTCTTCTTAAATCAATAATTTTCAATTATCATGGTTTAAATGAAGATGAACAGGCGATTTTAAAAGCAACAGCTCAAAATTTAAGTGCGGCTGAAGAATTAAAATGGGCTGAAGATTTTATTGGTAGTGATGTTTTCACTGCTTTTGAAAGAGCTCGCGAATTTTTCAATGCAACCATTGGAACCTATGATACTCAGACTAAGCTTTCCTATCTGAATATGGTTTGGGAAGCTACTAATTCAAAAGGGTTTATCAGTGAAATGGAGGCAACCGCCATTCTAAAACTTGCAAGAGACTGGGGAGTTCAAAAAGAACTTCTGACTTTGGTAAGAAAATAATTTATTTCTCCTCTTTCAAAATCCGCCAACATATTTTCTCTTATATGGTTCTCCTTACTGACGGTATTTCTGATCAGTAAAGACGGATGAATTATCAGCCTATTGAGAATTATGCAATCATTGGAGATTTAAATACAATCGCTCTTGTAGGCCTCAATGGGTCTATCGATTTTTTGTGTTTTCCTTATTATGATTCTCCATCAATTTTCGCTGCCCTCTTAGACTATAGAGAAGGAGGTTATTTCAAAATCCATCCTATTATTCAGGAAGAAGTTAAAAATAAGCAAATGTATCTTCCCGGTACCAACGTTTTGCTTACACGATTTCTGTTTGTAGACGGAGTAGGAGAAATTACAGATTACATGCCCATGGAAGGCATTGTGAATGGCAATGAACTAGTCAGAAGAGTGTCCTGTATTAGGGGAAACATACGATTTAAAATGGAATGCAGACCCCGCTTTAACTATGGCCGGGATAAACATACTGCACACAAAAAAAATCACAATTTTGAAATACTGTTCGAAAGTCAGGGTGAAACGCCCTTGAAGCTAAGGCTCAAAAGCTCTGTGCCATTACATATTTCGGAAAATGATGGATATGCTGAATTCTCCTTAAAAGAAGGAGAACGTGCTGATTTTATACTTGAAGATATTTCTAAAGAAGATCCTCCAAATATTTCCCTGGGAGACTTTATCACTAAAACATTCTTTGATACTGTAAAATACTGGAGAGATTGGATATCAAAATCTACCTATAAAGGAAGATGGCTTGAGGCAATTCAGCGATCTGCATTAACGCTTAAGTTGCTCTGCAGCGCAAAGTTCGGATCTATCATAGCAAGTCCAACCTTTGGACTACCAGAATTCATCGGAGGCAACAGAAACTGGGACTACAGATACTGCTGGATAAGGGATTCAGCATTTTGTCTATATGCCCTTATAAAAACCGGATATAATAAAGAGGCTCAAGACTTTATAAAATGGATTCATCATGAATGCCGTGATATAGGAAATCCCGGTCATTTGCATCTTATGTATACTGTAGCAGGCGACAGCAACCCACTGGAAACAACACTAGAAAACTTTGAAGGATACAAAGGCTCTGCACCTGTAAGGATTGGGAATAATGCCACACAACAATTGCAATTGGATATATATGGAGAGTTGTTAGACTCTGTGTATTTATATAACAAATATGTTGAACCAATAAGCTATGATTTCTGGAATAATCTGGTATTTCAAATCAACTGGCTTACAGATAACTGGAAAAGAGAAGACAATGGAATATGGGAGGTTAGGGGACGAATAAAGCATTTTTTATTTTCTCGCCTCATGTGCTGGGTAGCATTTGACAGAGCTATTAAGATTGCAGAATCAAGGTCTTTCCCATATCCTGAAACATGGAAAACCGAAAGAAATAAAATATATCAAAGCATCTTTAGTGAATTCTGGGATGATGACTTAAAAGGATTTGTTCAGTACCAAGGCGCAAAAACTGTTGATGCCTCCTGCTTGTTTATGCCCATTATCAAATTTATCAGCCCTATTGATCCCCGATGGCTTCAGACCATGGAAGCAATCGAAAAGGAGCTTGTTTCAGATTCCCTTGTTTATCGCTATATTCCAGAAATCGCTGCACCTGACGGAGTGGGAGGAAGAGAAGGAACATTCTCCATGTGTACTTTCTGGTATGTAGAATGTCTTTCCAGATCAGGTCAGTTGCAGAAAGCGCAGTTTTATTTTGAAAAAATGCTGGGATATGCAAACCATGTAGGTATTTTCTCAGAACAATTGGGGTTCATGGGGGAACATCTTGGAAATTTTCCTCAGGCCTTTAGCCATGCTGGCCTTATCAGTGCAGCTTTACACCTCAATGCCCAGCTGGACAAAGTATGCAAAACCGATACTGATCCGGAATTTTTTCTTTAATAAAATTATCTCCAATTTTACCATATTAACTCTTCCGAAAAATGTATTTAAGATTTTTTTCTATAACTCTTTTACTGCTGTTTACATTTCATTGCGGACTATCTCAGATCAAATCCTTTACAAAATACGATACACTGCGCGGAAGCCTTTCTCGGGAAAGAACATGTTATGATGTTCACTTTTATAACTTAAAGCTTAATATTGATCCCGATAAAAAATATATCAATGGCAGTAATTCAATTTACTTTAAAATAATAGAACCCACTGCCAAAATACAAATAGATCTGTCTTCAAGACTTACTATTGACAGCATATTACATCAAAAGGGGCATCTTCACTTTGAACGAGACAGCAATGCTGTTTTTATCAATTTTAAAAAAGCACTACCAAATAATTCATCAGATTCCATAACCATTTATTATTCCGGAAGTCCTGCTGAAGCAAGTAATCCACCCTGGGAAGGAGGCTTTGTATGGACAAAAGATGCTCAGGGTAAACCCTGGATAGGTGTGGCCTGTGAAGGGGACGGAGCAAGTCTTTGGTGGCCTTGTAAGGATCATCCTTCAGACGAAGCAGACAGTGTTCAAATGGCGTTTTCAGTACCGAAAGGCTTAACATGTATAAGTAATGGAAATCTGGAAAAGGAAGTTTCCGGAAAGGATTTTAATACATATATCTGGAAAGTCCATTATCCCATAAATAATTATAATGTGACTCTAAATATTGGGAATTATGCAGAGGTCAAAGATGAGTATGTACGACCAGACAACAGTATATTGGATCTTAGGTATTACGTTTTACAATACAACGAAGCTAAGTCATGGGATTATTTCCAACAGGTAAAACCCATGCTAAAATGCTTTGAACATTATTTTGGTAAATACCCATTTCCTAAAGATGGTTATGCAATAGTTGAAACACCCTATCTGGGGATGGAACATCAAAGCGCTATTTCCTATGGGAATAAATTCAGGAAAAACATGCTCGGATACGACTATATCGTTATCCATGAAAGTGCACATGAATGGTGGGGTAACAACGTCACTGCGTGTGATCATGGAGACCTCTGGATTCAGGAATCCTTTACGACTTATGCAGAAGCATTATTTGTCGAGTGTATATTTGACTTTAACACATCTGTAAAATACCTGTTACGACAACGAAATTATATTAAAAATAGTGAGCCAATAAAAGGTCCATCAAATGTTAATTACCACTATTGGAAAGATTCGGATATGTACTATAAAGGCTCATGGATGCTTCATACATTACGATCTGTAATTGACAATGACAGTCTTTGGTTTTCTATCCTAAAGGAAATACAGGATCAATTTTCACAAAAACAGATCTGTTCTGATGAACTCATTAATTTTATTTCTCAAAAAGGAATGATTAACTTACGACCATTCTTTAATCAGTATCTTTTACATACCGCTATACCTGTTTTAAAATACAAAATTGAAAGGAAAAAAGGCAAATATTACCTTATTTACAAGCTGAATGCTTCAGAAAAAGACTTTGCCCTTCCCATAAAAATAAAGAGCAAAAATGGAAACACTATAAAAATTATAGCAGAAAACATAGTCAAAAAAGTTGAAATTGAAGAAAACAGTATAGAAGATTTTAAAATCCCCACAGACTTATATTATATTAGCGTAGAAAAATTAAACTAACATGAATAAATCAATTACCAGAACATTAGTTGTATTTATCCTGATGCTTGGCATTTCATTTTCAGGATATTCACAAAAGAAGAAAAGTTCTTCTAAAGGGAATCAGGCATTTTCAAGAAATGACCTTACACTTGGTTTAAAACTTGGAGACCCAACCGGTGTCACTTTAAAACAGTACATGGATAATAAAGCTCTGGAGTTTGTATTCGGATTCCCTGTTTGGGGTGGTTCGCATTATGCAGACAGATATTATGACAGAAAATACGATTACGACTATAGAGGTCACGGATATTATACTGGCCGTTACGGTTATAACTATTTTGGTATGGCTCTGCAGGTACATTATCTATGGAGATTCCCAATAGGGGACATCGATGGATTTACATGGCATATAGGGTTTGGAGGACAGGTGAGATATAATACTTTCGTAGTCCCTGTGCGTCAGTATTATGACAACTTTGGAAACTACTACTATGCTGAAGACAGAGTTCACACGATTGATATTGGCCCAGATGTAGTTGGTGGAGTCGAATATGCATTAAAACAGGCTCCAATAACTTTCTTTGCAGATGCAAACGTATTTATTGCTTTCTTGCGCTATCCATATGTGACAGGTCAGGGAGGTATCGGTGGAAGATTCAGCTTCGGTAAATAATTTCTTACATAACGGATTTATAAATTGCCGTCTTTTCTTAGAAAAAGACGGCAATTTTTTTTAGCTATTTTCCACTTTTAAAGAAGCTTTTCCGTTAACTTAGGTATGATTTTAACCTATATAAATTTAAAACCAACAACAATAATAAAACTTTTAGAAAGCTATTATTTAACTTTTTTATGTCTTTAAAAACATTACTATCAGGCAGTAAGATAAAAGTTATCTTGTCCTCAGTATTAGCTATAGCAGCAATAGGCGGAGGCGTCTACTGGTATGCTTCAAAAAACAAAGCTAAAGGCGAATACAAATTCAATCCGGCATTTAAAGCCTATGTCAGTTCTTTCACTGGCGGAATTATTTCCAGGGAATCCCCTATTCGGGTTTCATTTATATCTGAAATTGTAAAACAAGAAGAGATTAATACTCCTCTTCAGAGTGACTTATTCAGATTCTCTCCATCAATTAAGGGTACTACAAAATGGATAGATAAAAGTACTATTGAATTTGTTCCGGAAGAACCTCTTAATCCTGGTCAATCTTTTGAGGCTAAATTTGAAATAGGTGAAGTCATACAAATGCCTGAAGACCTTCAGACTTTTGAATTCGCATTTCAGACCATCCCTCAGACCTTTGATGTCTATGTAGAAGGGCTAAGGACTTATGATGTTACAAACCTTGCCTCTCAGAAATTGCTTGGAATACTCAGTACTGCTGATGTAACAGACAATGCGACACTAGAAAAAGTATTAACTGCAAGCCAGGATGGTAAAGCACTCTCCATTAGCTGGACACACGAAAACGACAGAAAAACCCATAGATTCCAGGTTGAAAAGATCCAAAGAAAAGAAGTGGCAGGAACTGTTGTTTTAACATGGAACGGCGCCCCTATTCAATCAGAAACTAAAGGCACTGAAACTATTGAGATTCCTGCAATAGGGGAATTTTCCATTACATCTGCAAGAGCAGTACAAGGCGAAGAACAATATGCGGAAATTCAATTCTCTGACCCTCTTGATCAAAACCAGGACCTTCAAGGTCTCATACAAATATCAGATGTTCCTGATTTCAATATAGTAAAAGATGAAAATGTATTAAAGCTATACCCTCCGGTAAGACAAATCGGCAATAAAACCATTACTGTAAATCAAGGCATTAAAAATATCAAAGGTAAAGCGTTAGGAAAAACACAAAACCTTGATATTAACTTTGAGGAAATAAAACCTTCTGTTAAACTAACCGGCAAAGGAGTCATTCTTCCAAGCACTGATGGCTTAATATTCCCTTTTGAAGCAGTAAGCTTGAAATCCGTTAATGTAAAAATCATCAAGATATTCGAAAATAATGTTACGCAGTTCTTTCAAGTAAACAGATACGATGGAAACAGTGAGATTAAAAGAGTTGGAAAGGTAGTTTTAAAAAAGAACATTTCATTAAATAATACAAATCCCAATGATTATGGCAAGTGGAAAAGATACGCTCTTGATATTTCAAGCTTAATAAAAACAGAACCAGGGGCCATCTATCAAATAAAAATCGGCTTTGACAAAAAAGATATTTTTTATAGCTGTGATGCTTCTGAACAAGCAGTATCTGAAGCTACAGGTCAGACCACTCTTGAAGTCAATGATGATGATATCATTGAAGAAAACGAATCAAGCTATTGGGACTACAGTGAGGAATACTACTACTACGATGAGGAGTACGATTATTCTCAAAGAGATAATCCCTGCCACAATTCATACTATGGCGAATACAGATCTGTAACAAGAAACATTTTCGCATCAGATCTTGGCATAATTGCGAAGGCCGGCTCTTCCGGAAACCTAGTGTTTGTAGTTACCGACCTTAAAACAACCAAGCCTGTTGATGGCGCTACAGTAGAAGTGTATGACTATCAACAGCAACTTATTTCTCAGGATAAGACAAACGGAGAAGGTATTTTAACTATTGACCTCAAAAAGAAACCTTTCCTGGTTAAAGTTAAAAAAGAAGAACAGATAGGATATCTTAAGATGGATGATCAATCTGCATTAGCTGTCAGCAACTTTGACATTTCCGGAGCTAAAGTTCAGAAAGGCATTAAAGGATTTTTATATGGAGAAAGGGGTGTATGGAGACCGGGAGACTCTCTGTTTCTAACTTTTATTCTCGAAGACAAGCTTCATAACCTTCCTAAAAATCTGCCGGTAAATTTTGAATTAGCCAATCCATCGGGACAAGTAGTAAAAAAACTTGTATCCTCTAATTCAGTGGAAGGCTTTTATAATTTTAGCACAACAACTTCCCCTGAAGACCCTACAGGTAACTGGACAGCAATTGTTAAAGTTGGGGGTGCCACCTTCAACTATCCGCTAAAAATAGAAACTGTAATGCCAAACAGGCTTAAAATAAATCTTGATTTTGGCAAAGATAAAATCACAGCAGGAGGATCATCCATGAAAGGGGATCTAAATGTAAAATGGCTGCATGGTGCTGTTGCCAGGAATCTTGAGACTGATGTGACTGTTCAACTTGCAAAAGGAGAAACTAAGTTTAATAAATATTCTGATTTCATTTTTGATGATCCTGGAAAAAAATACGAAGGAGAACCTATAGAAGTCTTTAAAGGAAAAATTGACCAGAACGGTAACGCATCTGTCAATGTGCATCTAGATGCCGGTGATAATGCACCGGGAATGATGACAGCCAACTTCAAGGTAAGAGTAATGGAAGAAGG
Organism: Sporocytophaga myxococcoides; assembly: GCF_000775915.1. NCBI lineage: Bacteria > Pseudomonadati > Bacteroidota > Cytophagia > Cytophagales > Cytophagaceae > Sporocytophaga > Sporocytophaga myxococcoides. The sequence goes on along the minus strand of NZ_BBLT01000002.1, from coordinate 29,981 downwards.
AGGAGCTTCAAGTATTGACAGGTTTTCAATGCCTTATTATCCATTTACATCCTTCACAGGTATAAGAGTTCCTGAGGGCGATAAGTCGAGAAATATGCTCCTTACTGATACTTCTCATACAATTGATATCGTCAGCCTTGACCCTAATGGAAATCTTGTTTCAGGAAGAAACATTCAGATGGAACTTTATAAAATAGAATGGAGATACTGGTGGGAAAAAGGTGAAGAGAATCTTTCTGCATACCTGGATAACAACTACAAACAGGCCCTAATAAGAGAGAATGTAGTTACAACAAATGGAAAGGCAAGATGGCAATTCAGAGTAAACTACCCGGAATGGGGCCGCTTTTATATACGCGCCAAGGATACGAAAAGTGGTCATAGCACCGGAAAGATTGTATTTATTGACTGGCCTGGATGGGCTGGAAACTCTAGAGAAAGAAATCAAGGTGGAGCTGCTTTACTTTCCTTCTCAGCAGATAAGGCAAAATATAATGTAGGCGAAACTGTCCGACTTTCAATTCCCGGAAGCAGTGAAGGCAGAGCCCTGGTAAGTATTGAATCGGGAGCTAAAGTACTACAGACCCAATGGCTGGAGACCAAGAAAGGGAACAACAACTTTGAATTCAAAGTTACCGAAGCAATGACTCCAAATATCTTTGTCAATGTCACTTTAATTCAACCACATGCACAAACGCTTAATGATCTTCCTATTCGTTTATATGGAATCATTCCATTAACTGTTGAAAATCCGCAAACGATACTGTCTCCCGTCATCACTATGAAAGAAGAGCTCAGACCGGAAGAAGACTTCACTGTTTCCATCAAAGAGCAAAACGGTAAGCCTATGATATATACTTTAGCTGTTGTTGATGAAGGCTTGTTGGACCTTACCCGCTTTAAAGCACCCAACCCTCATGATCACTTCTACGCTAAAGAAGCTTTGGGGGTAAATACCTGGGATATGTATGACTATGTCATAGGTGCTTATGGAGAAAGAATAGACAAGATATTAAGTATCGGTGGTGACGGTGAACTTAAAGGCAGCGAAGGAAACAAAACCAACAGATTTAAACCTGTTGTGAAGTTTATAGGACCATTCAGCCTTGCACCTGGTGGCTCGGCAACACATACTTTAAAGATGCCACAATATGTAGGATCAGTAAAAGCCATGGTGGTAGCGGGAAATCCTGATGGAGCTTATGGTAAAGCAGAAAAGGCCGTCCCTGTAAGAAAACCATTAATGGTATTAGCCACACTTCCAAGAGTCCTAGGACCTGAAGAATCTGTCGCATTACCTGTAAATATATTTGCTATGACAAAAAACGTAAAAAATGTCAATGTTACGATTAAAGCAAATAATATGTTTGAACCAGTTGCTGAGAGCTCAAAAAGCATAACATTTAATCAACCTGGAGACGAGGTCGTGAATTTTTATCTAAAAGCCAAACCGGCAGCAGGAAAAGGATCTGTTTCAGTTACTGCGACTAGTGGAAATGAAAGAGCTGAATATAACGTTGACATAGACATTCGAAATGGCAATACTGAAATTACTAAGGTTTATGAAAATGTTCTTTCCTCAAATGCCTCATGGAATTCAGACTTCACTCCATTTGGATTAGCAGGGACAAACAAAGCAACACTTGAGATCTCAGTAATACCTCCGATAAACCTGGGCAAACGTTTAAGGCATCTGGTTCATTATCCTTATGGATGCTTAGAACAAACAACATCTTCAGTATTCCCTCAACTTTATGTGCTGGAATTGATGCAACCAACAGAGGAGTTGAAAAAAATGGTTGAGAAAAATGTTAAAGCAGGTATACAGCGTCTAAAGCTGTTTCAACTACCTGATGGAGGAATGACCTATTGGCCTGGGCAGAATTATTATGATCCTTGGGCTACTAATTATGCAGGACATTTTATAGTTGAAGCCGAGAAAAAAGGATACGCACTTCCTCAAGGTTTCCTTAACAATTGGAAGAAGAGCCAGAAGAAAGAAGCACGCAACTGGAACTATGGAGCATATAATGATGACCTGACACAGGCATACAGATTGTATACTCTTGCACTTGCAGGTGATCCGGAAATTGGAGCTATGAACAGACTCAGAGAATCGAAAAGTCTTTCTTCTCCTGCAAAATGGAGACTTGCTGCAGCATACCATTTGGCTGGACAAACAGAGGTTGCCAAAAACCTGGTAAGTACTGCTTCTCTCACTATAAAAGATTACAGAGAGATGGACAATACATATGGCTCAACATTAAGAGATAAAGCGATGATTCTGGAAGTATTAAGCATCTTGAATATGAAAACACAGGCCGCTCCGCTTGCAAAAGAAATTTCAGCTGCACTATCTTCAGAAAAATGGTTAAGCACACAAGAATCGTCTTATTGTCTGATGGCCATTACAAAGTTTGCAAATGTTTCCACTCCCGGCACAAAAGTGAGTTTTGCATATTCCGTTAATAATGGCAAACAGATTAATGCAATGTCAGATATGAAAATTTCTGAAGTTGATCTTAAACCAAATGTAAACCCATTCAGCTTACAGGTTAAAAACACCAGCAATGGTGTGGCATATGCAAGAGTATTATTAACAGGTACACCAAAGCCCGGAATGGAAGAAGCTGCTGAGAACAATCTTGAAATTTCAGTACGCTATTTATCAAAAGACGGAGTTGAGATAGATGTTTATAAACTTGAGCAGGGAACTGACTTCATTGCTGAAGTTTCTATTGCAAATCCTGGCCTCAGAGGAGATTATAAGCAAATGGCCTTAAAACAAATATTCGCTTCAGGATGGGAGATTAATAACTCCCGATTGGATAACTTTACAGAAAAGACCAAAGCAGAAAAGAAGAAAAGAAGATATTATTACTATGAAGATGAAGATCCGGAAAATGAAGAGGAAGAGGAAACAACCTCTAAGGGGCTTCCATTGGCTGATGCTCCAACTTACAGAGATTTCAGGGACGACAGAGTCTACACCTTCTTTGATATAAAAGCAAATGAAAAGAAAACATTCCGGGTAATGCTGAATGCTGCATATCTTGGCAAATTCTATCTTCCTGCAACATATGCAGAAGCAATGTATGATGGTTCTATCAATGCGACTGTGCCAGGCAAATGGGTAGAAGTGTTTAAAGCTGGAGAAATTTCTCTTAAATAATTACTATAAAACTCATGAAAAGGAGAAGCAGAATATATCTAGGTATACTTATGCTTCTCCTTATTTTTTTTCTATTATTCTGGTTTTCTCTTCCTTCAAAATTATTCAGAGACCCGACGTCTACAATTCTTGAGGACAAAAAAGGAGAACTGCTTGCCGCTAAAATTGCTTCAGACGGTCAATGGAGGTTTCCGAGCAGTGATTCAGTTCCAAAAAAATTTGCCATATCCATCTTAACTTTTGAAGACAAAAACTTTAATAACCATTTTGGTGTAGATTTTTTATCTATATGCAATTCTGCCTGGCAGAATATAAAAAGCAGAAAAATAGTAAGAGGAGGTAGTACCCTTACTATGCAAGTAATAAGATTGAGCCGAAAAAACAAGAAAAGATCATTTCTTGAAAAACTTATAGAAATATCTCAGGCGTTGAGGCTTGAATTAACTTTATCAAAAAAAGAAATACTAACATTTTATGCATCGAATGCTCCTTTCGGTGGCAATGTTGTTGGTTTGGAAGCCGCGTCATGGAGATATTTCAATGCACCCTCCTGTCAACTTTCCTGGGCTGAAGCTGCTGCACTTGCTGTTTTACCAAATAGTCCGGCACTTATCTTTCCTGGCAAAAATGAATTGATATTTTTAAAGAAGAGAAACAGACTTCTCAAAGGTTTACATGATAAAGGCCACATCGACCAGATATCGTATGAACTGGCGTTAAAAGAGCCATTGCCAGGTAAACCCTATGCATTACCAGTTGTTGCCCCACATTTGCTGGCCTATTCTGAGAAAAAAGGAATGAAAGGCAAACGTATAAGCAGCACTATAAATATTCATCTCCAAAAAACTGTAAATAAAATATTAGATTATCATCAGGAAAGGCTTTCTGCAAATGGAGTATATAATGCCGCAGCTCTGATCCTAGATGTTAAGACTGGTAAGGTTCTCACCTATGGTGGCAATATCCTGAATGACAAAACTGATGATCATGGTTACAGTGTTGACATTATTCAGGCAAAGAGAAGTACCGGCAGTATACTAAAACCTTTATTGTTCGGAATGCTTCTTACAGAAGGAAAATTATTGAATACATCTCTTGTTGCTGATGTTCCAACAATTATTGGCGGCTATGCTCCTAAAAACTATTTTCTGACCTATGATGGGGCAGTAGCATTCAAGCAATCAATAGCCAGATCACTTAATGTGCCAGCAGTAAGAGTCCTTCAGGAATATGGAGTTGAAAAATTTCATCATAACCTGAAGAAACTTGGTATGACCACACTTAATAGACCATACACTCACTATGGGTTATCTTTGATATTGGGAGGTGCTGAAGGAACTCTATGGGATCTTGCAGGTATTTATAGAAACATGGCCTCCTCATTAAATGATTATCATCTCACTCATAAATTCAGATTAAAAACAGAGAAACCCTCTTTTATCTCTGAAAAAGAAAAACAAGGCTATTGTACAGTTCTTGATGCTGGATCTATCTGGTTGACATTCGAAGCTATGAACGAAGTTTCCAGGCCAGAGGAGGATGCCTCCTGGAGAGACTTTAGTTCCGCATATAAAATAGCATGGAAAACAGGTACAAGTTATGGTAACAGAGATGCATGGGCCATTGGCTGTACTCCTCAATATGTCGTTGCCGTATGGGCTGGCAATGCAGACGGAGAAGGCAGACCTGACCTCACAGGTATTGGCTCAGCTGCACCTATTTTATTTGACATCTTTAAACATCTTAAATCGCAACATTGGTTTCTACAGCCATTTAATGAAATGGTTCAGACTGAAGTATGCACAAAAAGTGGATTTAAAGCAGGTGAAAATTGTGAAGAAAGTGTCACTCAATGGACACAAAAGGCTGCTCATCTTTCCGGCTTATGCCCATATCATAAGCTTGTCCATCTGGATGCAACAGGACAATACAGGGTAAGCGGTGAATGTGAATCTGTCAGAAATATGCGCACCAAGCCTCTGTTTGTGCTTCCACCAGCAATGGAATACTATTTTAAAAACAAGAATGCTTCATACAAAACCTTACCACCGTACAGGGAAGACTGCATGGCCTATATCTCAAACCGTTCGTTTGAAATCTTATATCCTTCTAATGGAAGTAAAATCTTTATTCCTGTTGAGATAGACGAAAGGAAAGGAAAGACTGTTTTTGAAGTAGCTCATAGAAACCCTGGTAAACAAGTGTTTTGGTATATAGATAGTTCTTATGTAGGATCAACTAAAGACTTTCATCAACTCGCTGTGAATCCGGATCCTGGAGAACATTATCTAACTGTTACAGATGAATCAGGAGAAAGCAAACGGGTAAAGTTTGAAGTAATAGAAAGGTGATTTGGAAGCGGAAAGCGAAAGGATTAAAGCAAAAAGTTAAAAAGTATTGAAAGGAATAACTTCTCTTTACACTCACTAAAAGATAATAAGTTAATATAATCTTTGAAACAAAAATGTCCCGACCATTGCCGGGACATTTAAGAAACTATGGGAATAACAAACTTTAATCTAACTGTCTTTCAAAATCCATATTTCTCTTATAAACCCATTCAAATATTAATGGAAAAATAAGTAGTGTGAGCACCGTCGCTGTTATCAAACCTCCGATTACTACGATGGCAAGAGGCTTTTGAGTTTCTGAGCCAATACCCGTTGACAGTGCTGCAGGCAAAAGTCCCAATGCAGCCATCATCGCAGTCATTACTACCGGCCTTATCCGTGATCTTACCCCATCAACAAGTGTATCCGTCAATGACATTCCTTCTCTTAAATTATTCTTAAATACAGTGGTAAGAATCACCCCATTCTGAATACAAATACCGAACAGTGCAATGAATCCGACACCAGCAGAAATACTAAAATTAGTATTTGTAATCAACAATGCCCAGATACCTCCTATTAACGCAAAAGGTACATTCAATAAAACAAGGACCGCATCTTTCAGATTTCCGAAGGTCACAAAAAGAATAAGGAAGATCAAAAGAATACTCAGCGGCACAACCTGTCCAAGCCTTTTGGTGGCTCTTACCTGGTTTTCAAACTCACCCTTCCACTCTACTTTCATTCCCTTATCCAGCTTCACCGATTTCTGAACTTTTTCCTGAGCCTCATTAATAGTACTTCCTAAGTCCCTACCTCGCACAGAGAACTTCACAGCAATAAATCTGTGATTACCTTCTCTATAGACAAATGCCGGACCTGTTTCCGGGTGAATTTTCGCAAGCTCTTTCAGCAACACTCTGTTTCCATGAATTGTAGGAACAGTAATATTTGCAATTTGCTCTTCTGTCTTTCTAAACTGAGGAAGATATCTTACAACAATATCAAACTTCTTCTCCCCCTCATACATCTTTGATGCCGTTTTTCCTCCAATTGCCATTTCTATAACACGTTGCGCATCTTCTGTCCTCACTCCATAGATCGCCATCTTTTGCTGATTGAGTTCAATGCGCATTTCTGGCTGACCAATCAATCTGATTATACCCAGATCCTCAATACCTTCAACACCTGATAAAATTTTATTAACCTGTTCGCCAAGTTCTTCTAGCCTTCCAAAGTCATCACCAAAAATCTTAACTGCCATAGAACCCTTCACCCCGGAAACCGCTTCTTCTACGTTATCCATAATTGGCTGAGAGAAGTTAAAGCTGATTCCCTGATATACAGCAAGCTTGTTTTTCATTTGAGTGATCAATTCATCCTTACTGATTTTTCTTTGCCAATTCTCTTTTGGTTTCAGATCAACGTGGAATTCAATATTAAAGAACCCGGTAGGATCTGTTCCATCGTTGGGTCTTCCGGTCTGACTCATTACAGCATTTACTTCATCAAAAGACGAAATGGATTTGCGGATTTTATTCGTCATTGAAATGGACTCATTCAATGATGAGCTCATAGGCATGCTGGCTCTTATGTAAACTGCCCCCTCATTCAGCTGTGGTAAGAATTCTGAGCCAAGAAATGTAAATGAAAACAAACCTATTCCAAGCGCAACTAATGAAGTCATGAAGCTTACCTTCTTATGTTTAAAAACGAATGAAAAAGCTTTCGTAACTATATTGTTTACAAACTCAACAAAGAAATTATGCTTCTCTTTAACATTTTTATTTAAAAGAATATGGCTTAAAACCGGCACCAAAGTGAGTGTATAAATCAAGGCTCCAAGCAGCGCAAATCCCAAAGTCCATGCGAGAGGAGAAAACATCTTTCCTTCCACCTTTTGGAATGAAAATATAGGCAGGAGTGCTGTTATAATGATTAATTTAGAAAAGAAGATAGACTTTCCCAGTTCAGCTCCGGTTTCTTTTATCCAGCCCATTTTAGCCAGTTTGTTAAAACGATCCATACCGAATTTGCTCGCTTTATGATCAAGCATCACAAACAATCCTTCCACCATCACCACCGCCCCATCTATGATAATCCCAAAGTCAATTGCACCCATTGATAGGAGGTTTGCAGACATGCCTTTGATCCGCATACACATAAAGGCAAACAACAATGCCAACGGAATTATAATGGAAACAGTAATGGTAGTTCTCCAGTCTGCCATGAAAATAAATACAATGACAGTAACCAAAACAATCCCTTCAATCAGGTTTTTTGTTACTGTACGTGTAGTAAAACCAATAAGAGTAGACCTGTCATAAAATGGCACTATCTTGACATCATTTGGGAGTATGTAATCATTAAGCTCTTCAATTTTCTCCTTAAGTCCGGCAAGCACCATACTAGGATTTTCTGCTTTCCTCATGATTACAATTCCTTCTACCAGATTTTTTGTTGTATCTCTGGAAACATAACCGAGCTTTGGCAGATGATGCTCCCTTACCTTTGCAACATGTTTTACAAAAATAGGAGTACCACTTATTTCATTGACAATAATATTTTCAATATCGGATATGTTCTTTAGCTGACCGATACCTCTAACTACATATGCCTGATCATTTTTTTCTATAACATCACCTCCTACATTCATATTGCTTTTTGTAACTGCATCATAAACATCAAGAGCTGTCAGGTTATAGTTCTTTAATAAATCAGGATTAATGCTTAGTTCATAGCTTTTAACTTCTCCTCCAAAGCTTACAACATCCGCTATTCCATGCACACCTTTCAGATTTCTGTCAATGATCCAGTCCTGAATGGTCTTCAGTTCTCTAACATCCTTAGTTTTACTATGAAGTGTATATCTGAAAATTTCACCAGTAGGACCATAAGGTGGTTGCATTTCAGGTTCTACATCATCAGGCAGGTTCACATTCATAAGACGGTTGATTGCATTTTGCCTTGCGGTAAAATCATCAACATCATCATCGAATATCATGGTAACGACGGATAAACCGAAAAGAGAAATTGACCTTAAACTTGTCTTACCCGGCACCGCATTCATTTCCACTTCAATAGGTATGGTAATGAACTTCTCAACCTCTTCCGCACTTCTTCCAGGCCATTGCGTTATAATCTGAACCCGAGCGTTTGTCACGTCCGGAAAAGCTTCAATAGGAGTATTCAGATAGCTGAATATACCTGCAATAATCAATACTAAGGTTGCAAAAAAAACAAAGAATTTATGTTTTAAAGAAAACCCAACAATATTTCCAATAAACCGCTTCATAGATGTAATTGTAAATGGCTGATCTTAAATGAAAGATCCTTGATGATTAAAATGCACTGAGATTAAATATTAGTTATTAAGCGCATTATAAACCAATAACTGATGATTTGAGATGATCCTCTCACCTTCTTTCAGGCCGCTTTTGATGTAAGTAATCGTATTTAACCTTTGTTGAATCTCAACCTCTCTGGTTTCAATAGAACACTTGTCAGTATAGACCATTACAAAATTTCTGTTTTTGTCAAAAACAATGCTTTCAGATGGAACTGCAATCATGGAATGATCTCCTTCTTCATACCGTACAATCACATGTGCATACATTTCAGGTTTCAATTCATAACCTTTGTTATTCATCTTAACACGTACTTTCATCACACGTGTAGCAGGATCCAGAACATTAAAGATCTTATCTATCTTCCCTTTGAATACTTTATCAGGATAGGGCAGTACTTTTATCTCCGCGTCATAACCAATCTTTACCTTATTGATATCCGTTTCATAAACATTAGCGATGACCCAGATTTCATCAAGCCCGGAAATGGTGAAGAAGTTATTTGCGCTTTCAGTTCTGAACTGCATATTTTCAGTAACATTCTTTTCAATAATGAATCCAGAAATAGGAGCTTTCATTGTATATACAGAATTACCCTGTACACCGTAAATTCTAAAAACCTCTTTGATTCTCTTCAATTCACTTTCGGCCTTTTCAAGTTCTTTCCTGTCCATAACCATTTCTTTCTCAGAAGCCAGACCAGCTTTGTACATGTCCTGGGTTACAGAAAAGCTTTTCTGTGCTACAGAAAGATTTGATTCAGCCGAAATTAACTGCTTTTCAAAATCTGCGATTTCGCTACTCTGAATGATTGCCAATGTTTGTCCTTTCTCTACATAATCTCCCAATTCAACCCTTAGGTCTTCAATGTTACCCCCAACTAAAGGAAACACTTTAACTACTTTGTCTTCATTTGCAGTTACTTTTCCTGACAAGATCAGTTCAGTTGCTAATTTTTGCCTTTTAACTGTATCAATGGATATAACTCGACTCATAGTATCGCTCAGGCAAAACTTTTCTTCATGTACTTCAACTTGTTTTTTAGAACAACTCACTGCTAAAACAGCAGAGACGATTATAAAATATATCTTTTTCATATGAGATAATATCAATATTTAATGACAGGCTTTCCTACTGAAAAATTAAGCTCTTCAAATGCATTCAATCTGTTGATCTGCAATTGGTTCATTTGAATTACAGAAGCTTTGTATGCTTCGTAAAAGTCTATGAATTCAATTAACGTTATATTTCGCTTTTCATAGTTTATAAGAATACCTCCAATAAGTCTGTCAAATTCACCGGTAAACTTATTATCAAAATTTGAATAGAGGTCATTGTACTCAATTGATCTGCTTAATGCTCCAGCTACCTCTGCCTCTACCCTGTTTTCATATTCCTCTGTTAGCACCTTACTTCTTTCAAATTTCTTTTTGGCTATTTCTATATTGCCCTGATTTCTGTTAAGCAATGGAAGATCCATTGCTATAGACACAGCATAATAATTTGGAATATAATTACCATTTCTGTCAAAGACCCCACCAAATCTAAGGTCTGGAACTGCAAGAGCTTTTTGGTAAGCTAGGTTTTGCTCTTCATATTTTTGCGAAGATCTATACGCTTTCAGATCATACCTGTTTACATTAGCTGAATCTATAAGGGATTGAAGGTTCACTTCTCTCACATTTAGACTATCGATCTCTTTCTTATCCAGTACAGGAGAAAAAAAGGACCTGGACTTGTCGTTCAAAAGGACATGCAGTGTAGTCTGCCTTAATGTAATCTGGGAAAGCAGATCCTTGCTTTCATTTTCCATGTTAAAAAGGAATGCCTTAAGACGAATGATTTCTTTCAAAGGTATATTACCCTTTTCATATTGTGTCTGATAAAGCTTTACAGTATTTCTCATCGTACGTATCTCATCTTGGAACATATAATAAGATTGCTGAAGAAAATAAAGCTCTATCAGGTTTGTTCTTAATTCATACTTAAGAGTACGAAGGAGATCGAAAAACTGGTATTCTGCAATTTCAGCATTGGTATTGCCAAGCTTAATTCTTTTATTTCTCTTTCCTGCCAACATTATAAGCTGAGATGCCTCAAGAATAAATTCGCCACTTTTTGATGCGTCAAAATATTTTTTTGATTGAGGATTATAAACGTTTTGTTCATAATATACAGAAGGATTTTCCCACAATCGCGCCTGAAGAACCTGAGCTTTAGCAGCATCTATATCATATCTGGATGCTAACAATAATAGATTTTTCTCCAGGAACCTTTTATCCGCTTCCGCAACAGTGATTTTAACAGTATCTGAAAATACCTGATTTTGTCCAAAAACATCTGCACCAACTAATAGCTCAATGCTTAGAAGTATGCTTAATAACCATTTCATTACTTATGATTTTATCCCCTTCGTGTTAATTTAAATCCCAAAAAAAATGATGGATTCTGTAGTAATTCTGTCCTGTCAAGACAATTCCCAGCATTTAGTTTATTAATCTGGAATATTTTAGTCTTCCTTAGACAAAGCTCTTTCCTTATAGTTAAAGGGTAATTAAAAGAGAATTAAAAGGACATTAAATAAATAAAACCGGAAAAAATATGTTGAAGGTTGTTCCCCTATCTGGGATTGACTGAACCTCTATCCTTCCTCTATGGATATTAACAATTTTCTTTGTAAGTGGCAGTCCGATTCCATGGCCTTGCAAACTTCCTGATCTTTCTGCCCTATAAAATGGTACAAAAATATTCTTTAATTCCTCCTCACTAATTCCAAATCCTTTATCTGTAATAGCAATAGAGGCTTCATGATCATTAAAAGAAAAATCGATTACAACTTCTTTACCTTCAGAAAACTTAAGCGCATTTCCAATTATATTCAGAAAACACGTTAGCAGGAGTTTTTCATTACCAAATACAACTGGTCCATTGGGATATGTTTTAGCCATATTTAGGCACAACGCAGCATCAGGATTTCTTCTTAAAACCTCATCCGTAGCTTTCCTGATCGTTTCGCTTAGGTCGAGATTTCCCATAAGCACAGAATTTGTATCAATGCCTGTCTGAGCCAATTCCAAGAGATCATTAATAAGCTTGGTTAGCTCTTTTGCTTCCTCCAGCGAAGACTTTAAGATCTCTTTATATTCCTCTACAGTTCTGTCTTTCATTAAAGCCACGCTGATTTCTCCGGTAATAGTAGTAAGTGGAGTTCGTAATTCATGCGAGGCATTGGACACAAAAGTTTTTTGCAAATCAAAAGCTGTTTCAATCCTTGTAAACATGGTATTGAAGGTGATTGCAAGATCAGATATTTCATCTTTGCCATTTCCTTCATCGACTCTCAGGTGAAGACTGGATGCCGATATTTTTTGCACCTGGCTAACAACTTTCTGAATAGGCTTTAATGCTTCCCTTGCAAAAATCTGTCCTAAGAAATAAACAATAATGAGTGATATGAAATATCCGACAGTGAGTACTACCTCAAGGTTCTTTAGTTTTTTATGGCCATACCAATCAATCGCACTTGCAACGATAAAAAAATCTCCCTGATTGTCAGAATAAAAAACTCCTACTATTTGTCTGATTCCATCTTCATAACTTAAACTCCCTTCTTCCTGAATCTTGCTTAACCAGTTCTTATCCAGAGGATAATTTATAGTGTCATCTAGAAAAACAGGATTATAATTTTTATCATATATCCTTACAAATTCTGAAGGAAGGGATTTAAGATGGTTTCTTCTCAGGATCTTTAATAATCTTTCATCTATTTCATCGACTTCAAGATACATCCTTGCAGTATTAAGCGCTCTTTCTTCAAGGCGATCTTCAAAAACATTGTACCTGTTGATTTCAGAAAGATAAAATACAGCTATACTGAAAATAAGCAAAACCAATGCAACAATACCTGTAAACTTTAAAGTCAGTTTACTTCTTATCTTCATATTAATCTTCCACTTTTATTACATAACCCATACCTACCAGCGTATGAATAAGCTTAGGAGAAAAGTCCTTGTCTATTTTTTTTCTTAAAAAATTGATATAAACATCGATTACATTGGTACCGGTATCAAATGAAATTTCCCATACTTTTTCGGCGATGTCTACTCTGGAAATAACCCTTCCCTTATTCTTCAAAAGGTATTCGAGCAAAGAAAATTCTTTAGCTGTTAAATCAATTTTCTTTCCGGATCTGATAACGGTTTTGGTATCAGTATCCATTTCCAGATCAGCAATTTTATATTTTGTTCCGCCTGAATTTTGTAAAGTAGTTCTTCTTGAAAGTGCTCTGAGACGCGCCAGTAACTCAGGAAATTCAAAAGGTTTTACCAGATAGTCATCTGCACCGGCATCTAATCCTGTGACTTTATTATCAGTAGTGCCCAAAGCAGTGAGGATTAAAACAGGCGCCTGGATATTAGCTGCTCTGAGATCTTTGCAAAGTTGAACACCATTAATCTGAGGTAAATTGATATCCAGAATAAACATTTCATAAGTATTAGCTAAAGCCATCTGCTTACCTGTATATCCGTCATATGCAACTGTTACTTCGTGCAACTGCTCTTCAAGCCCCTTTTTGATAAAGGATGCAACTTTTATTTCATCTTCAACCAAAAGTATTTTCATAAGTCAAAAGAATAAGGCAGTACAAAGAGTATAAATGTACTGCCTTTTTTATTTAAATGATACTATTTTAAAGTTAAAAGCTGAAAGCTAAAAGTTTAAAGTAATTACTTTAAAACTCAAAGAAAATATTTACATGCTATTTTCGATTACCAATCACTTCATATAGGGCTATCACCTATGTTGACAATATCACCTCTTCCGAGGATTGGTTAATAGAAAAATTAACAGGTTAAATATCCTTAAAGCTTAAATTACTTTAAACTTTAAGCTTACAACTTACTTAAGTCTTATCTGAGAATATCCACAGTAGAAGCCATCGCAGTAAAACTCGACTTTATATAATCCCTTTGCATTTTTATCATTTGCAAAATCATAGGACATATCTACTTTCAGATTTTCATTATTATAATCCACTAGTTTTGATACACTGTAAGGCAAAGTAACATTACTGTCCGTATTATTAAAGGTACCAGATTCAGATGCAGGAGCAGGAAGCGTTTCTCCCTTTGGATTTATTATTCTTGCATAAATTGTTTTGGTTCCTTTCTCTGCAACTTTGTTTTCGACAAGATCAAAAGAGAATGTTAATCTGTCTACTTTACCAGCGTTACTGTTTTTAACAAGTTTCCCTGATTTAGTTTTTTTGAATCCTAGAGCAGTTGCCTTTTCAACTCTTAAAACAGAAGCGATCTCAACCTTTCTTTCCATCTCTGAATATCTTGCCGAGAGGTCATCGAATTTATCCTGAAGACTTTCGTTATCTCTTCTTAATTCATCATTCTGAGTGGTCAGAAGGCCCAGACGGTCTTCCAATTCCTTGATCCTGTTAAAGTAACCTGATTTAATCTTTTTGAGTTCAGCAACCTGCTTCTGCACTTTCTTAAGGGAAGCATTATCCTTTATAAGGATGGAAATTTTCTTTGACTTGCCATTGATATCTTCTTTAGCAGAAACAAGCAAACGATCCAGTTCTTTATTTCTTCCCTGCATTGAAGAAAGCTCTTCATTAATCTGCAGAAGGTCACTTTTCAGTTTCTTACCTATGCTTTCAAGGCTTTCAATCTGTTGAACTTTTTCTGCATTTTCCGCTTTAAGCTGGCCGTTATCAACATAAAGAACTGTACTTCCGGCAAAAAGCCCTGTCATAATAGCTCCGGTTGCAGCCAATGCAATTACCTGATTTTTTTTGTGTTTGTTTTCGTTTGGTGACGATGTCATAATACCCTGTATTTAATGTGTTTTTAATATTGGAGATGATAATTGTGCAGAAAAACTGTAACACATTTATAATCAGTAGAGGTATAGTCAAATAGCCAGGTAGTTTTTAATAAGGTCAAAGAAAATTTATAGGGTTTAAAACAGTGTTAAAAGAGCCTTAAAATGAGATTAAAAGAGCATGATTAACAGTTTAAGATTCTTAACGGTTGTTTTAATAAATGAATAATCCTATGAAAAGATTATTATCACTAATTCCAATACTTGCAATAATGCAACTGTCATTTGCACAAGCGATTGAAAGAAAACAGAAAACGAATCTGGAATTTTATTATTGCGACCCGAATCATGTAAGTTATGATGCTTGTACAGCAAAAACAGAGGAGTTTTTCCTTTTCAGAACAAGAGACCTGGGCTGCGTTGTAAATAAAAAGGTTGAAAAGGCTTTAGAAAGAAATAATAAAAAGACGGACAAGAAGTTGAAAAAAATGTTTGGGTATAACTGGAGGCAACGGTTTAATGAGCGGGTAGATGAATGCAGAAGAGGCAAAAGTACCTAACTTTTGCCTCTTTGATTTTCAACATATGCTTTTTCTTCCTTAAATTCCCTTACACAGGCAGACCTTGACCATGGTCTTATAATCAATCTTGTAGCCCTGTCAAAAGTAAAATAGTTCCAGATCCAGTTTACAAATGTTGTTACCTTATTTCTGAAACCAATCAGAAAAAGTAAGTGCACAAACATCCAGACAAACCATGCAAATATCCCTGAGAATTTAAAATTTTTAAGATCCACTACTGCTTTATTTCTACCCACAGTAGCCATACTGCCCTTATCGTTGTAAACAAATGGTTTTAAAATGCCCCCTTTTAAAACAGTCTTCAGGTTAGCAGCTGTCAACTTGCCTTGCTGAATGGCAACCTGAGCGAGCATAGGATATCCTTTTGGAGTATTTTCACCGATCATCAAGGCCACATCTCCGATTGCAAATATATTATCATATCCTACAATTCTATTGTAACCATCTACAACATAGCGACCTGCTTTTATAGAATCTGGATTTAAACCCTCAAGACTATTTCCTGTAACTCCCGCAGCCCAAATGACAGTCTCAGAAAGGATTTCTGAGCCATTATGGAGTTTTAAATTAAACCCGTCAAAAGATTTTACCGCAGTATTTAAATGTACTTTAATGCCCAATTCTTCCAGATATTTCAAAGCCTTTTTGCCAGCATTATCTGACATTCCAAACAACAGTCTCGGACCAGCCTCTACAAGGTGAATTGCCATCTTAGAGAAATCAAGTTCAGGAATATCTTTCGGTAATACATACTTTCTCAGTTCAGAAAGTGCTCCAGCCAATTCAACGCCCGTGGGTCCGCCACCAACGATGACTATATCGACAGTGCTGCTAAATTCCTTAGGATCATCGATCAGCAATGCTTTCTCATAGTTTTGGAGGATTCTACTTCTCAGGTCAAGAGCTTCCGAAACTTTTTTCATAGGCATTGCCAGGGCTTTAAAGTCCTCCATTCCATAGTAATTAGTCTTTGATCCGGTTGCTATAACCAGAAAATCATATTTAAGATGACCTATAGATGTTTCAATGCAATTCTTTTCAGGATTAATTTTCTCCACTTCTGTAAGTCTGAAATAGAAATCGTCATAACCTTTAAATACTTTCCTTAATGGTGAAGCAATAGAATCCGGTTCAAGGCCTGCAGTAGCCACCTGATATAACAATGGCTGAAAGGTGTGATAGTTATGTCTGTCCAGAAGTACTATCTGGAACTTTCCTGAATGCTTCAGCTCCTTGATAAGCTCGATTCCGCCGAAACCTCCTCCTATTACTACAAGTCTGGGTTTGGTAGAATTTGGAATGTTCATAAATTGAATCCCTTTTTCAGAAGGATCACCCTTACCTTTCTCCGGCTGTTGAATAAAGTCCATATCTTAGTGCCATTATCTTTAAGAAGAACCGTATGAAAATGGCTAATGTTCCCCCAAGGACAGCAACAGTTGAAAGCAACATCGACTAAATACACAAAAAAATTGCAATGGGAACCTTTAAGCAAAGGTCAAGACCAAATAATCATTAAGAACAGGGGTTTTCCAAAAGATGAAAGGAAGAACTATTTAAGTTCTTCCTTTAAAAATTTCGCAGTATAGCTTCTTTTATCCTTTGCTACGACTTCCGGAGTTCCCTGTACTAAGATTTCTCCTCCCCCCGCTCCTCCTTCAGGACCAAGATCAATAATGTAATCCGCTACTTTAATCACATCAAGATTATGTTCAATAATAAGAACAGTATTTCCTTTGTCAGCAAGTTTATTAAGCACATCCAGTAAATGTCTTATGTCTTCGAAATGAAGACCTGTAGTAGGCTCATCAAGAATATATAATGTTTTACCTGTATCCTTTTTTGAAAGCTCTGTAGCCAGTTTAACTCTTTGCGCTTCTCCACCTGATAAGGTAGTGGCGTGCTGCCCGAGGGTGATATATCCGAGACCAACTTCAAACAGGGTCTGTACTTTTCGATGAATTTTCGGAATACTTTCAAAAAATTCAGTAGCCTGCTCCACAGTCATTTCAAGAACATCCGCAATGGATTTTCCTTTGTACCTGACCTCCAGGGTTTCTCTGTTGTATCTCTTTCCCTTACAGGTTTCACAGAAAACATGAACATCCGGAAGGAAGTCCATCTCAATTACTTTTAACCCTGCTCCTTCGCATGTTTCACAACGCCCGCCCTTTACATTGAAAGAAAAGCGACCGGGTTTATATCCTCTGATTTTAGCTTCCGGAAGCTGAGAGAAAAGATTTCTGATTTCGGTGAATACTTCAGTATAAGTTGCGGGGTTAGATCTTGGGGTTCTTCCAATCGGTGATTGATCAACTTCAATAACTTTATCAAGATGTTCTAGCCCTTCGACCTTTTTAAAGGTTAGTGGTTCCCTTCTTGAATTGTAAAAATGTTTGTTCAATATAGGGAATAATGTATCATGAATCAGTGAAGATTTCCCACTTCCTGAAACGCCTGTGATACAGATCATCTTTCCCAAAGGAAGTTCCAGGTTTACATTCTTCAGGTTATTCCCTTTTGCGCCAAGCAATTTCAGGTAATCACCCGAACCATCTCTTCTTTTCAAAGGGACTTCAATATTTAATTTTCCTTTTAAATACTTAGCTGTTAAGCTGTCTTTCTTAAGGAATTCATCTGGTGTTCCTGAAGCTACTACACTTCCTCCGTGACGACCTGCACCAGGACCTATATCCAGGATGTAATCGCATTCCATCATCATATCCTTGTCGTGCTCTACCACAAGAACAGAATTTCCAATATCCCTCAGATTTTTTAATGCACTTATCAACTTCACATTATCTCGCTGATGAAGCCCTATACTCGGCTCATCCAAAATATAAAGCACTCCTACAAGTTGAGTACCGATCTGCGTCGCAAGTCTGATTCTTTGGGATTCTCCGCCTGAAAGTGTTCTCATAGGTCTATCCAACATCAGATAATCCAAACCTACATCTACAAGAAATCCTATTCTCTTTTTAATCTCTTTTACTACCTCAGCCGCAATTTGCTTTTGTCTTGAGGTAAGTTTTTTATCAAGATTGGTAAACCAGGCATCAAGAGTGGAAATGTCCATTCTTGCAAGTTCTGAAATATTCTTACCGTTAATTTTGAAATGAAGCGATTCTTTCTTTAGCCTGGCGCCATGGCACTCCGGACAAGCATTGACAGTTGTATAATCACTCAGCCAGTCCTGTGTCTTTTCAGAACCATACTCCTGCTGTTGCTTCATAAAGTTGATGATCCCATCAAACTTAAAATTGTAAACGTTACCCGATGAAGCTTTCATCCGTACTGCCTCTTCGGTTCCATATAAAATGACATCCAATACCTCTCTTGGAATTTTTGAAACCGGAGTGCTTACATTCAGCTGGTATTTTTTCAGAATAGCTTCAATCTGCTTGAAGATCCAAATATCACGGTATTCTCCAAGCGGCTCAATTGCGCCTCTGCTTATGCTAAGGGAAGTGTCAGGTATTACGGCATCTTCAGTTATTTCTTCTACCTGACCTAATCCATTACAGACAGGGCAAGCTCCATATGGACTATTAAAGGAAAACATGTTCGGAGCAGGTTCATCATAAGAGATACCAGACTCCGGATCCATCAGGTATTTGGAATAGAATTTTGCCTGAGCATTTTTAGTTTCTTGCAAGAGCATAATTATACCCTTTCCATGTGTCATTGCTGTTTTGACAGACTGAGAAATTCTGAACCTGTCCTCTTCCCTTACAAGAACCCTGTCAATTACAATTTCTATGTCATGAATCTTATAGCGGTCTACCTGCATTTTAGGAACCAGCTCCATTAGTTCTCCATCGACTCTGACTTTGGTAAAGCCCATTTTTCTGATTTCCTGAAAAAGTTCCCTGTAGTGGCCTTTTCTTCCTTTAACCACAGGAGCCAGGATATTCAGCTTCTGACCATTAAAATTGTCTATGATATGCTGAAGTATCTGATCCTCCGACTGACGCACCATTTTATTCCCTGTAACATATGAAAATGCATCAGATGCTCTTGCATAAAGCAAGCGCATAAAATCATATATCTCAGTAACTGTGCCTACAGTTGATCTTGGGTTTTTGGAAGTAGTCTTTTGCTCAATGGAAATAACCGGGCTAAGGCCATTGATTTTATCAACCTCAGGTCTTTCCATATCACCTATAAAAGATCTCGCATAGGTGGAGAAGCTTTCCATATATCTTCTCTGACCTTCGGCATAAATGGTATCAAATGCAAGACTTGACTTACCACTTCCACTTATTCCGGTAATAACTACCAACTTATTTCTCGGAATAGAAAGGTCTATATTCTTCAGGTTATGTTCTCTTGCACCAAAAACTTCAATGTATTCAAATCCCGTAGAATCTGTAAAAGTTGTTTCTTTAGATTTTTTCACTTCGTTAACTCGCTCCACTGGCATAACAATTTCTATAAGGGAAGGTTCGCTTACCGAAACGCAAGTTAAAAGGAAAAAAGCAATAACGAGAATTCTCTTAATAGGAATTTTTAAAAGCGTCTGGTTCAAATTCACCAATTGATGCTCCGTTCATGATATTGCTAAGTTTGTCAACATCTTTATCAGGAATAAGCAGCTTGTTAGTGTCAACCTGAGGTTTCAGGGCTATACGGGTAGCTTCTAATGGAATGATTACTTCAAAGTTCATCTTTTTATCACTGACAGTCAATTTATTACCAAGAATCCAGGGATTGAATTCTTTTAATGTAACAAGGTCTGTTTTATGTAATCTTGCAAACTTGTCAAGGTTGGTGATGGAAGAATCCACTCTAACGAGTTTCATCTTTGGTCTCTGCTTCCGTAAAACAGTAATACCGTATTTAGCAGGATGATTAAGCAGATCTTTCATAGCTAAAACACGAAAGAGATATCTGGATGTCTCATCATTCAATGCCAGATCATAGTAAGAATTTACGCTCTGATTATTAAATGCTCTTTGTAACCCCCCAACTCCTCTGTTATAGGAAGCCGCTACTGAGGTCCAGTTTCCAAATACTTTGTATGATTTTTTAAAGAATCGACAAGCTGCTTTGGTAGCCCTGAAGGGATGATATCGCTCATCCACCTCTTCATTTACGATAAGGCCGAGTTCAAGAGCAGTAGGCTCGGTAAGCTGCCAGAAGCCAGCTGCTCCTTTAGGAGAAACTGAATTACTCAAATTACTTTCTGCAACAGCAAGGTATTTGAAATCGTCATGAAGACCATAAGCCTCCACTATCCTTGTGATTTCAGGGAGCCATATTCTTACATTTCTGAATAGAAGCCTTGTACTGGAGTTACTTTGTGTGTTAAGCTTAAGCTCTCTATAATATTTCAGATAGGCATCCGGGGACTTAAAATGTACCATCTCCCCGGCAAAAGTCATATCTTCAGGTATTCTTTTGATTTTTCGCTGATGCCGGAGTTGGTCTTCCGGTATGTATTCCAGCTTATGAGCAAGAGTGCCATAAAATCCTATTCCCGAAATACATACCAGTATACCTGTAAGTCCTATTGTTAAGCTTTTATTCAATGATTAGAAGTTAGGTTGCAACAGATATTTAGAATAGAAATCATCTATAGCCTTCACAGCTTCTGAAGGAGTATCCACAATCGTTACAAGACTCATATCTTTAATATCGATACAAGTTTCTTTAGTATACATGATTTGTTCAATCCAATCCATCAAGCCTTTCCAGAAAGACTTACCGACAAGAACTATCGGGAATCTTCCGATCTTTTTGGTCTGAATTAAAGTCAAAGCTTCAAACAGTTCGTCCAGTGTACCAAAGCCACCAGGCATTACAATAAAGCCTTGAGAATATTTGACAAACATCACTTTTCTCACAAAGAAGTGCTCAAAGTTAAGAATCTTATCACGATCTATATAAACATTGTGAAACTGCTCATGAGGGAGCTGAATATTAAGACCTACTGATTTTCCGCCTTCCATATGCGCACCCTTGTTTGCCGCTTCCATGATACCTGGCCCTCCTCCGGTTATTACGCCATAACCATGGCGCACCAGCTTGGCAGCAATTTCTACAGTCATCTGATAGTACGGATTATCCTGCTTGATACGAGCAGACCCGAATATTGACACACAAGGCCCGATTTTAGCAAGTTTTTCAAAGCCCTCGACAAACTCAGCCATAACTTTAAACACAGCCCAGGAGTCAGCGCTCTTTATTTCATTCCAGTCGCGCTCTTTGAATGCTTTTCTGATTTTGTTTTCTTCATCCACCCTCTGCTGCTCTTCATTGACAATTTTTAGATTTTTTGAAGGACTAGTTGGATTAGAATTTTCATTAGGTTCTCCAGAAAAATCATCTGATTTTAAAGGATTAGGTGATCTGTAGTCGTCCATAATTTAAAAAATTTTGTTCCTACCTCGATTATTTATCTACCTCCATTAAACGGATTTAAGGATCGTGTTGTTTTTAAAACCTTGGTCATATTTGGCCCACCGCCTTAAAATCAACAGATATTTAAGGAATTAAATATTTAGTTTTATGATAAAAGCTCCTGTAAAGTAGGCTTTAGTTCTTTGTATTTAAACTGAAAACCAGCATTTAAAATTTTTTCCTCTGAAATGTTGTTTCCTCCCAGCACCATTTCGGCCCTTTCACTACCTAACATCATCTTAAGGACAAACGAGGGGACATTCGGAAGCAGATGTTTCCCAAGTATTCCAGCAACTTCTTTCATTACTTCGTGATTTGTATCCGGATGAACTCCGGCAGCATTGTAAACTCCACTCATAGACTCATCTTCAATAGCCTTTATATACATATGGCAGAGATCATCTATATGAATCCATGAAATTAGCTGTTTTCCGCTACCCACAGCTGCTCCCATACTTTTATTTACTGTTTTTACCAATTGCTCCAAAGCTCCACCACCTTTGCTGAAAACAATTCCTGTTCTCAACTTCACAGTTCTGATTCCCAGACGTGCTGCGTTATCAGCGGCAGCTTCCCATTCTTCCGTTACCTTTGCTATGAAATCTTTTCCTTTAGGAGAGGTTTCTACTATCCTTTGATCTCCTGTATCTGCACCATAGTAACCAATGGCAGAGGCAGATATAAATGCCTTCAATGGATGATCAAGTTTCTTCAATGTATTAATAAGCAAATCCGCTGATTTTACCCGGCTATCTATTATTTCTTGTTTTACTTCATTTGTCCATTTGTGTTCAAAAACATTGGCTCCTGCAAGGTGTACAATATAATCTGCAAATTTTACCGCATTATCATCAATTGCACCGGTTTTAATATCCCAAACAAATGTTTTAATATCACCATTTCCAGTTGACCTGCTCAAATGTGCAACATCATAACCTTTTTCTTTGAGAATCTCAGTTAACCTTGATCCAATAATTCCCGTACCACCCGTAATTAATACTTTTCCTTTCATTCCATTATAGGGATTAAAATATTCAGGAAATAAAACAAAACTCTTTGATTAAATAATTTAAAGAAATTAATATTGTTTAGCAATTAATATTTAAACAAAAATCTTATGCAGAAAATAGTATTTACATTACTCCTATTTATTGCGTCCCAATTTGCTGTGGCTCAAAAAGTAAAAGTCAGCGAGTCAACTGAAACAATTGATAAGTTAGAAAGGTCAGGATTGTTTGTAGTAATTGACCTTGACCAGAAGATGGTGGAGAAAATGTGGGAGAAACAATTAAAAAGTTATGGTAAAACTGAAAGTTCTAAAGGCATCTATACTTCACCAGCTGCAAATGTTTCCAACATTTCTTCAAGCCCGGTTAAAATTGTATCAAAGGTAGAAGGCTCAGGAAAAGGTACAAAGGTATGGTGGGCAATAGATATGGGAACAACCCACGTAACCAAAGAATCAAACTCCAGTGCATACAAAGCTGCTGAAAAAATTTTATATGAATTCGCTCTGGAATGCTATAGAGTTGATATCAACAATCAGATAAAAGATGCAGAAAAAGCTTTAAGTTCTTCCGTTAAAAATCAGGAAAGAAAAGTAAAAGATGGAGAAAATCTTGTACGAGACATCGATAAAAACAAACAAGAGAAAATAAATCTTGAACAAAAACTAAAAGACAACGCTTCCGAACTTGAGCAACTGAAAAAAGATGTTGAGCAAAACAAGCTTGACCAGGCAGCTGCTGCAAGCGATGTGGAGAAGATGAAAAAAGCACTGGATGTAGTGAAGGGGAAACTTGACGATTTAAAGTAACATTGATTTACTATCTTTAACATATCCCGGTTACATTTGAAGGAAGTAGCCGGGATTTTTTTATTCTCAAAAAAATTCTCTCTTTACGCATGCGATATATAGTGACTACATACTTAAAAGAATCTCTGGTTACCTCCTATTCCCATTGAGGATTTAGAAAAGGAAGAGGCATCATAATTATCTTTTATGAAAGGATATAAATATTTTTATTTGCTATAGTGCCGATAATAGTGACAATGATTTATCCGGGCTTTCTATATTCATTTAGCTTTGGATGGCATACAACCATTGAAAATGAGGCCTCTCCAACAACTTTTATCTTGTTAGGAATTCTCTTATTTATCTCCTCTATATACGGGTTTCTTGACAGGGAAAAAAATCGTACTATTAAGTACCTTACTCTTGCTCATTTCATCATGATATTACTACCACTATTTTATATCTTATGGGGACCCGAGTTACTTTTCTTTTTCTTTGATAATGACATAAATAAATTACTATCTACATTGGGATTAAACTTTTTTATCAATGCAGATTTAATTACATATTCAATTCTTTTACTGAGTCAAATTATGTTCTTTATTAATCTCTTCATTATTGGAATATGGAAAACAGCCAACTGCCAACAGATAACACAGCAATAGTCCATAGCTTTTTCAACATAATCAACAGAGGATTTATCATAGAATTGCAACACAATCTGAACGGCCTTGCACAAGGCGCTAAATTGGTTTCTCAAAGGGATAAGAGCATATGGGAAATTAGAGCCAGAATCCTGTTCGATCATGCGATCGAAGTTCATAAAAAATTTGGCAATGAAAATTATGAATTTGTTCATATAAGCTTCAAAGATTTTAAAGATGAAGAGGCCTCTATCAATAACATTTTGCAAAAAGAATCTTTAGGTATTTATCAATACTTTATATTTCCTCAAGGGCATAATAATTTTCTGGATGCCATGGAAATATTAAACATGGCAGGCTCTTAACTAGGTCTGTTGAAGATTCACAAAAACAATTAGCCAGATTAAGCCGCTTTTACGTTACAGATTTTCATGAAAGGAAAATTTACTGCAACATTAATTGGTTTTGCATTTTCATTATTTAGCATCTTTACAGCACCGACATATCTTGTGCCTATATTAATTTCATTGCCAACAATTCTTCTTGAAGCTATTATCAAAGTGATACTTCCTAATGAGTCGGCCCAAACCAGTGGAACAGGTGTAATTCTTATACTGTCCTTTCTATTGGTTTTATCCTGTCTTTATCTTCATTACAGTATCACTGAGCAACTTAAGAAGGAGAAAAATATCAACATAAAATCATACTTCAAGAGTTTTACATTATTGCTCTTAATAGTTCATCCCCTAGGGTTTTATATTTACCTTTCACAAAACTGGAACATGGCAAATGACGGACAGATCATTATGAGCTTAGCAGTCAATTATTTCTATAGCAGCTTTGTATTTCTTGCATTAGGGCATCTGTGCGGATGCTTACAGGTATCTTTATCTAAAGTTTCACAAAGAATAAGTCGAAGAACAATATACCTTGAAATTGGCAAGGAGTACATGTTGGGGTCATTTAAAAAATTTCCACCCTAATAAAGTTTGCAAACCAGTACAAAAAAAGGAGATTATTTGAACAAACAATTGCTGTGGGTTTAAAATAAAAAAGCCGAAGCGTCCCTTCGGCTTTTTAATTTTAAAAGTCAATTACTAATGCAGGAGAGCCATTAATAATCATTTCCGGATATGGTTCAAAGTTCGACAACTCTTATTAATCCTGAGTTACACAAATATTATCAAAATGTTAAATTGAACTTCTGCCCCATCAGCTTCTCCCTTATATTATACCTTTCCTATGGTAACTTTTCTTAATATAGATTCGATGATCTGCCTGGTTGTCACACCATCTGCTTCCGCTTCATAGTTAAGAATGATTCTGTGATTCAAGACATCATAAGCAACAGACTTCACATCTTCAGGTAAAACGTAGTCGCGTTGATTTGAAAATGCGATGAATTTAGATGCCAGGTTCAGATTGATACTTGCTCTTGTAGAAGCGCCGTACTGGATGTATTCTGCTTCGTCATTCAGCCCATACTCCTTTGGTCGCCGGCTTGCAAATACAAGCTCTATAATATACTTTTCAAGACTTTCAGACATGTTCACCTTATTGATCTCATTTCTAATCAAAGCGATATCACCTTTATCAAGGATAGTTTTAGGCTCGTATCTGAAATTCATATTTGACATACGTCTCATAACCTCAAGCTCTGATTCCTTATCAAGATAATCAACATGAACTTTCATCATGAAGCGGTCCATCTGGGCTTCAGGCAATGGGTATGTTCCTTCCTGATCTACCGGGTTCTGAGTAGCAAGGACCAGGAAAGGACTATCCAGCTTAAATGTAGTTTCACCGATAGTTACCTGCCTTTCCTGCATAGATTCAAGTAAAGCAGCCTGAACTTTTGCAGGAGATCTGTTCACTTCATCTGCGAGTATAAGATTTGCAAAGATAGGCCCTTTCTTTACTTCAAAATCACTCTTGGCCTGATTGTAAATCATAGTACCAATGAGGTCAGCAGGCAGAAGATCTGGAGTAAACTGGATCCGGTTAAAATCCAGGTGTAAAACTTTAGCCAGGGTATTAACCATTAATGTTTTGGCAAGACCAGGAACACCTTCAAGCAATATGTGACCATTCGTAAATAGTCCTAAAAGCAGACGATTAAACATATACTCCTGACCAATCACCACTTTTCCTACTTCTTCCCTGACTTGTTTTAATTTAGTATATAATAACTCTGTACGCTCTTTATCTGTTATCTCTGCCATCAGCTCAATAATATTAATTTCTGTCTAAGGTAAATCCATTAGCAATTGCAACTTACCATTTTTTAAATATAAAGAAAACAGCCAGTATGAGCAATGAAAAGCCAACCACATAATTCCAGGCCAGCTTATCAGATTTAAAAACTAGAATTGCAAAGGCTGTAAAGACCGTAAGAGAAACAACTTCCTGTATGACTTTTAATTCAAATAATGAAAAAGGACCACCATTTTCCTCAAAACCAATACGGTTGGCAGGCACTTGAAAACAGTATTCAAAAAAGGCCATTCCCCAACTTATTATTATAACCCCAAACAAACCCAGCTTGCTGAACCAAGGCACTTTCTTAAAAAATAAATGACCATACCATGCAAGCGTCATGAATGCATTGGAAAGTATCAAAAGACCTATTGCCAGAATTCCTTTCATATATTATTTCGATTTTAACATATACAAGTTTAAATATCTTTAATCTCAAAATGAAAAAGTTTTTTCTACACACTTGGCCAAATGATACAAATGATTGATTTTCACAAGGCGAAGGGATTAACAATTGCAAAATCCTTAAGAAATAGTTTGTTTAGATATAGCATTATACTTTCTTTTTTGCTTTTAGCGTTGCAGAAATATTAAATTTGAAAAATATGGCACAATTCTTTTGAGCCAGAACCACTTAAAATATTAACATGAATAGATCTGCCTATCTCTATTACTATATATTAATTATACCTGTCTGGTTTTTGTTTAGCTGCGAAGGAGAAAGAGGAGGCAAAGAGCTTTTCATTCCAACGCATAAGCAAATAAAGCATACACATAACTACTATAAGAAAGGTGAGCGATTTAGATATAATGCAAGCTATGGTTTGCTTAATGCAGGAACATTGATTATTGAGAATGACAACAAACCACACTGGGTAGATAAGACTCCCTGTTATAGCGTAAGAGCCAACTGTAAGTTGAAAGGTGCGGCAGGATGGATGTCCAATCTCGATGATACCTGGGAAACCTGTGTAGACACCTTTGATTTGCTTCCTGTAAAATTTTCAAGACATCTTCAGGAAAACAAGTACCGCAAACATGAATTTTCCATTTTCAACAGACTTGAAAATAAAGTATTTGTAACTGATACAACTAGAAAAGAGAATATCAAAAATAAAACATTTGATATAACAGCTGACATGGAAGATATGATCAGTTCATTATATTTATTGAGAAATGCCAGTTTTAATTCGATGAAAGTTGGCGATACAATTGTGATAGATGTGTTTCTCGAAGAGAGTGCTTATAACATCAAAGTGAAGTACCTTGGAACAGAGAAGATAAAAAGTATATTTGGCAAAGGAACGGCCTATAAAATTGCTCCTATTCTTCCTCCTAATGGTCTTTTAAGTGGTGAGCTTCCGGTAAAAGCATGGATCACTAATGACGAAAGAAGAATTCTTCTTAAAGTGGAAGCTAATGTTCTGGTCGGCTCCTTAGATCTTGATCTTCAGGAATATTCAAAAAATTAACTTATTCTTTCACCACTAAAGTATCTGCGAAATAATCTCCAAGTCTTTGATTGTCGTCAGTTGTAATCAAAAGGTAGCCTTCAATAGCGAAGAACAATAAAGTAATGGATCCGGCAATATAAAACCATGAACCGGGATTAATATTTAAAAGTGCAGTAAAGAATACAAAGTTTCGCTTCAGAGCAGTTTTAACACTTATCCGGGAAGAATCATTTTTTAAAACCTCTATTTTAAAAATTTTTTTCCCTAAGGATTTATAGCCCAGAAAACGAAAATTATCCCTGAATATCAGATAAACCGTACTCGCCAGAGCGGCAATAAAACCAGGGAAGATGACAAAGAATATTGTATAAATCACTCCTGCAACTATATAATCGATAAACAGAGCAAGGATCCTTTCTACAGGAGATGCAAGTGTGTAATTATCGACAACGGTAATGGGTTCTTTCTCCATACTGAAGAAATAACCTGCCCGCATTAAATTAGTTTTGCATGCGTAAGCAACCAGCGGTTGGGAATCTCGCCATTATTGGCATCCTGGTAATCAGCATAGCTGCAGGGTACTATAGAATTCCTTGCAAATTTGCTTTTTCCCGAAGGATAAGGTACTTCAAGCCACCATTTTTCTGATTTTTCATTTTTATAGAAAACCAGTTTATGTGGTTCTTCCTGAAGAGAAACTATGTATTTGGTAAAATTAACACTGTTCAAATCCTTATCTTCCTGGCGTAGATAAAATCCTTCTATAAAATACCAGATCATCGTTGCAATCACACCGGCAGTCTGCCCTCTGAAATCAAGCTCAGGGTTATATTCATAAATCCCAAATGAACTGAGACGGGAACTAAGTCCTGCATACCAGCAAATTTGACAGGCTTCTTCACCAGTCAAACCAAAAGGTTGAGCATTCGCATTTCCCGGAGCGTCTGCCTGTTTGATAGAAGTAATATCAAAGCTTAGCATATCGGCATTTCTCACAACAGGCTCTATATCTTCCAGGCTTTCGCGTATCTGACCAAGCCTTCTTGTTTCAAAATAAAGTTTTTCCAGAACATTGATTGTTTCAGGATCTACAAGATAGGACTGGTGCGCAAGCTGACTGTAATGAAAAATAATATTAGGATCGTTGACCAGAATTTTATGTATATGATGGCGACTCATGTCTTCTCTGCTTGCTGCCATATCCACAAATGCATCCACATTAAGCATATTGATCACCTTTCCGGATGATTCATATCCTAAAAACTGTCCATAATCAAGATCATGTGTACCTCCGAATAAAACCGGAATGGTATTGTGCTGCATCAGCAATTCACAAACCTCTTTAATTCTCAGGTAACTTTCTTCAAGATTTACTCCACAACGGAGATTACCAAGATCAACGATTTTGTAAGCACCACCACCTCTTTTCAGGCTATATAATTTCTTTCTGATTTCATCAGGTCCGTTTTGGAGATTGTTATTGGTGGTGCTTCCCCTATCCTCCACAAGACCAATGAGTGCTATATCAGCCTCTTTCCAATCCGGGAAATCCTCACTGTAAAATTTAATGTTGTTTACGAATAGTGTAGGGTCGACAGAAGGCTTTTCTAAAGGCTCCTTGATATTATCAAAAAAGATTCTGAGATTCATGCAATAAGAAGATGACCAAAATTAGCAAAAACCCTTTAAAAGTGAAATCAATAATTTTTTCAAAAAAAATTAAAAAAAATTGGGTATATCTATTGACTTATTAAATCCATCTATTACCTTTGCAGTCCCATTAAGGAAATAACAAGCGGGAATAGCTCAGTTGGTAGAGCACGACCTTGCCAAGGTCGGGGTCGCGAGTTCGAGTCTCGTTTCCCGCTCAAATAAAACCCCGGTTACCGGGGTTATTTGTTAAATAGGGGTTGACTATTAAAAATCAACAACTTCCACTTAAAAATCTTTGCCGGGGTGGTGGAACTGGTAGACACGCAAGACTTAAAATCTTGTGTCCGCTTGGACGTGCGGGTTCAAGTCCCGCCCCTGGTACGAAAGCCTGAAGAGAAATCTTCGGGCTTTTTTTTATGGGTTCAAGTCCCCCCTTGATTACTGATCCAAAAAAACGGATCAATCGGAAAACCTGGGGAGCGATATAATTTTTTCAAGCATAGATAGGG